>JAZKHI010000039.1:0-55978 GCA_040385445.1 Bacteroidota bacterium
GATGGTGGTTCGGTAATTTTAATGTCGCATTTAGGAAGACCAAAAGGAAAAGAAGCCAAATATTCTTTACAACATATTGTTTCTAAAGTGGAGGAAGTTTTAGGAAAAAAAGTAAAATTTGCTTCAGATTGTAGAGGTGAAATCGCGAAAGAAGCGGCTTCGAACTTACAAAATGGTGAAATTTTATTATTAGAAAATTTACGTTTTTATGCAGAAGAAGAAGCTGGAGATGTTAGTTTTTCTAAAGAATTAGCGAGTTTAGGTGATGTGTATGTGAACGACGCTTTCGGAACAGCGCACAGAGCTCACGCTTCAACAACAATTATTGCGAACGAATTTCCAAATGATAAATGTTTTGGAGCTTTATTAGCGAAAGAAATTGAAAGCATCAATAAAGTATTGAAAAACTCTGAAAAACCAGTAACAGCAATACTTGGAGGAAGTAAAGTTTCTTCTAAAATTACGATTATCGAAAACATTTTAGATAAAGTAGATCACATGATTATTGGTGGTGGAATGACGTTTACGTTCATCAAAGCGATGGGCGGAAACATTGGAAATTCTATTTGTGAAGATGACAAAATGGAATTGGCTTTAGAAATCATGAAACAAGCCACAGAAAAAGGTGTGAAAATTCACTTACCAATTGATGTTGTAGCTGCCGATGCGTTTTCAAATGATGCAAATACTCAAATCGTAAATGTGGCTGAAATTCCTGCTGGATGGCAAGGTTTAGATGCTGGACCGAAAACATTAGAGCAATTAAAAGATGTCGTTTTAAACAGTAAAACTATTCTTTGGAATGGACCAATTGGCGTGTTTGAATTGCCAGCTTTCGCTAACGGAACCATTACTTTAGGAGATTTTATTTCAGAATCAACTCAAAACGGATGTTTCTCTTTAGTTGGTGGTGGTGATAGTGTTGCGGCAGTAAAACAATTTGGTTTAGAAGACAAAATGAGCTACGTTTCTACTGGTGGTGGTGCAATGTTGGAAATGTTAGAAGGAAAAACCTTACCAGGAATTGCAGCTATTTTGAAGTAAAATTTTATGAAATTTAAACTAATATTATTATTCATTTCCTTTAACCTATTTGCACAAAATAATAATTATGTAAATATTAAAGGAACAAGACTTTCTATAATCCCACCAAAAGGATTTGTAGATGCCGAAAATTTTGTTGGTTTAAAAAAAGATGAAACCACTGGAATTCACATCATGGACTTAGTAGGTGGTGGTTTCGAATCAAATACCGCGACGTATACGAGAGCTAAATTTGAAAAAAGAGGAATCACGGTTCTGGAATTTGAGGAATTACTAATAGATGGATTTCAAGCAAAATTTTCTCATTTAAAAGATGCAAATAGCGAAAGTGTGCAACTTGTTTTTGGAGATTCTACATTTTCAGTTATGGTGATTGGTTACTTTCCGACTAGTTCAAGAGAGGAGCTGTTTTTAGAAATTAAAAAAGCATTTTTAAAAATTAAATATGACAAAAATTTAATAATTGATCCTTTTGCTTCAAGCGCTTTTAAAGTGGAGAAGAATGAATCAAAATTTAAACTCATGAAAGCTTCAGCAAATTTTTTTATGTTTTCTGAAAATGGAGTTGAAAAAGAAACAAAGGATCGTGAACCCATGGTTATAATTACTTCCTGTCCTTTTGATGAAACTATGACCAAAGAAAAACTTATAGAATTTTCAGTAAATGGTTTAATACAACAAGGATTTGTAAAAAAAGAAATTAAAAACATTTCTGAAAAAAGTATAAATGGATATAACACAATGGAAGTTGAATACTATTTTGAATTTAAATCAGAACCTAAACTTGCTTTAATAACCATTTTGATAAAAGATACAAAGGCAATAATTTTTTACGGAATGGCTACATCAAATTTCCAGAAAAACATTATTGAGTTTAAAAAATTGTCACATAAACTGACCATAAAATAAGCTTTCAATGCATCGTCAAAAATCCAAAAAAAACGTTAAAATGAAAATTTAATCGTTAAAAGTTGGGTTCTAAACAATAAATAAAATATATTTGCGTTTCTACAAGTAATTGTAAACTAACGATTTAGAAATAATCCTCCGGAATTTGTGGAGAAAAAACATATATAGAATGAAGAAATTTGTAATACTAACTTTAGGTCTTTTCTTGTCGAACGGATTGTTCGCACAAGACAGCCAAGAGATCAAACCCACCCTTTTTACTCCCAAAGTATCTTATTTAGATTCGCTTAAAGCGACTTTCAACAATCACGAAACAAGTGCTTGTATCGATCAAAGATGGATGAAAGAATTATCGGATGCGAGTTTGGCTAACGAAATGTTTTTTGATATTGAAAACATGAACATTGATGAAATGGTTTCTTATGACTTAGATACGGAATTACTTAAAAAACGTTTACACAAATTAGATGTGCAATCGCCTTTCGTAATTGAGTACAATCCAGCTTTAGAAAACGTTATCAAATCGTTCTTAAAAAACAGATCAAAAAGTTTCGAAAGACAAATGGCTATTGCGGAATATTATTTTCCACTATTCGAAGAAAAATTATCAAAATACAATTTACCTTTAGAAATCAAATATTTAGCGATTGTAGAATCGGCGTTACAACCGAAAGCAAAATCTAAAGTTGGTGCTGGTGGTTTATGGCAATTTATGCCAGCTACTGGAAAACAATATAAATTAGACATCACAACGTATGTGGATGAGCGTCACGATCCAATAAAATCAACAGAAGCGGCTTGTCATTACATGATGAACATGTATGCAATTTTTGGTGATTGGAGTTTGGTTTTAGCTTCGTACAATTGCGGACCAGGAAATGTTTCTAAAGCGATCAGACGTTCTGGTGGAAAAACAGATTATTGGGAAATTAGAAAATTCTTACCAAAAGAAACAGCCAATTATTTACCAGCGTTTTTAGCTACGATGTACATTTACGAGTTCAAAAAAGAACACGGTTTAGTGCCTCACAAAGCAGAAATGAAGTATGCGGAAACGGATACGGTTATGGTGAAACACGCGATGACTTTCAAACAAATATCAGATTTATTAGATATTTCTGAAGAACAATTGGAATATTTAAATCCAATTTACAAATCGAAATACATTCCATCAATTGGTGATGAACATTTCTACTTGCGTTTACCGAAAAACAAAATCGGAATTTTTGTTTCAAATGAAGAGAAGATTTATGGGTATTTGGTATATTTAGATCAAGAGAAAATCAGAAATATTCAATTGGCTCAAGTTAGAAAACGTGATAGTATTGCCAAAAAAGATTCTATAGCCGTGGCGTCTAATTTCAAAATGAAAAATGACGACACTACAGAATATGAAGAAATCGTAAAAAAACGCACCAAAGAAGTTGTTAGTAAAAACTATCATAAAGTCAAAAAAGGCGAATCGCTTGGTGTCATTGCAGATAAAAATAATGTTTCAATTACTGATTTAAGAAAATGGAATAACATTAAAGGAAGCAACATCAATGCCGGACAAAGTTTGGTGATTCAAACTACGAAAAAAATTACGGTTAATGAAGTAATCAAAAAGCCGAAGCCGAAAGTGGAAACAATTACGCCAGAAGTTGATAACGCTGTAGCTGAAAACACAGAAGTAAATACAGTTGACGCGACAAAAAAAGTAACGGAAAACAAATATGCTTCTGCAAAAAGTAAAATTGAAATTAAAGAAGATTATTACATCGTACAAAAAGGAGATTCAATCTTTTCAATAACTAAAAAGTTTCCAAATTTAACGGCAGACGATTTAAAAAAGAAAAACGATTTAAAATCAGATAAAATTCAACCTGGAATGAAATTGAAAATTCAGGGTTAAAAACCAAAATAAAAGTTCTTAAAAACCACAATGTTCTCATCAATATTGTGGTTTTTTGTTTTAATTTAGCCTCATTAAAATATCCCAATTGAAAAATATAGTTATATTACTTTTCTCCTTCTGCTTGCTTTCTTGTTTTGATAACGAACAAGAGGAAAAAGATCGTGTTGCTAAAAACCAATATGTCAATCAGAATTCAGTAACGGTTGTCATTCCAATCTCACTTTGGAACGGAAAAGTAGGCGAAAAAATCAGAGAAAAATTTGCAGCACCAATTGTGGGTTTACACAATTGCGAATCGGTTTTTACTTTAATGCCTGTTCATACCAGCTATTTGCCTTCAGACGCGAAAGAATCCAAAAATATTTTGATTGTTTCACCAAATTTTAAAAATCAAACCTCTCACGTAAAAGATAAATATAGTAAAGACCAAAACATTTATTACATCAATGGGAAAAATGAAGAAATGTTGTTAAATCAATTGCAAATTTCTTCTAAATTAATCATGAATACGTTTTATAATTCGGAGATTAATATGGTTTTACAGAAAATCAAGGTCAATCTCAATTTGCAAAAACAAATTAAAAAACAATTTTCGGTTGCTATTCAAATTCCAACAGAATACAAAAAAGGTTTACAAGGCGAAAACTTTTTATGGTTGAGAAAAGAAGTCGGTTCTGGTTTTAACAATATGCTAATTTATACGGCAAGTTTTTCGGCTTTATACAATCAAAAAGCTTTGGTAACCAATAGTTTGTTTATGCGAAATCAAGTGGCTAAAAAATACGTTTTAGGGAAAACCAACGGAAGTTATATGATTACAGAACAAGCCTATTATCCAAGTTTTCATCTAACAGAAATTCAAAATAATTTAGCTTATGAAATGCGTGGGAATTGGGAATTTCATAATGACTTTATGACTGGACCCTATGTGAATTTTGCTATTCGAGACAACAAACGCAAAAGATTTATCATCATTGATGGTTTTGCCTACAATCCGATACATTCCAAAAAGAATTTATTATTTGAAATGGAAGCGATTATTAAATCGACTAAAATATTATAAAAATTAAAACCCGTTATGTCAGGTTGAGCGGAGTCGAAACCCAATCCTTCGACTCCGCTCAGGAAGACAATAAAAAAATAACAACATGATACAATTCAAAATAAAGCCATTTAACGAACTTTCTACAACCGAACTATACGAAATACTGCAATTGCGTTCAGAAGTGTTTGTAGTGGAACAAAATTGCGTGTATCAAGACATTGACGGCAAAGATCAAAAAGCAATTCATGTTTTAGGTTATTACGAAGGTGTTTTGGCTGCGTATTCGCGACTTTTTAAACCGAATGATTATTTTGCCGATAGTTCCATTGGTCGTGTGATTGTAAAAGAATCGCATCGAGATAAAAAATTAGGTCACGATTTGATGAAAGCTTCAATTGATGCGGTAAAAATTTTATTTCATAAAACGAATATTACCATTTCTGCACAATTGTATTTACAGAAGTTTTATGAAAGTCATGGTTTTGTTATCGTTGGCGAAACGTATTTAGAAGACGATATTCCACATATTGAAATGAGGAAAGAATAGTGTTCAGTTAGCAGTAATTAGTTTCGAGTCTCAGTTCACACTCAAACTTGTCATGCTGAATACAAAGTAACCACAAACTTGTCATCCTGAAAGGATCTCTTATGTTTGTTTTTAATACAGACGTGAATTTTTTTGCGTGAGACCCTTTCAGGGTGACAAACTGTTCGGTAAACGTTTGAGTAAAACTAACCACAATCTTGTCATGCTGAAAGCATCTTAAACAAAGCTTTTAATAAGATGCTGAAACAAGATTAGCTTGATTAGAAAATCACACTTTACAAATTGAATATCTCTAATATAGATTGAAATAAACTAGAAAAAAAAGTTCCTGTACTTGCTCTGTCTAAATTTTTATCTTCTTCTTTTTTTAATTCAGAACTGTTTAATTTACTTAATCTATTATAAGTTTTTACACCTAAAATTATTATGAACAGTAAAGTAAAAAACAGCATAATAAATAAAACAGAATACTCAGCCATTATCTTAAATCTTCGTAATTACTAATTCTACTCTTCGGTCGTATTGTGAACCTTTTCCTAAAGGTTGGGTATTTCCATAACCTTTGAAAGTCATTCTGGCTTTACCAATTCCACGAGTTTGTAGGTATTTAAAAACGCTTTCTGCACGGTTTTTAGAAAGTTCTCGTTTTCGAGTGCCGCTATCAATCGCTTCTTTATGATAAGTTGGCGTACAACACACGTGACCTTGAATTTCAATATTTATTTTAGGATATCTTTTTAACAGAATGGTAATTTTATCTAATTCTTTTTTAGAACTTTCTTTTAATTTGCTACTTCCTGCATCAAAAAGTAATTTATCTAAATAAATTCGGTCACCTTCTATAGCGTTTTTTCTAATAGTTGAATATAAACCCGGAATGTGTAAATCTTCCACCACAAAAGGTTTGAAATTTAAAACTACATCTACACGACGGTTTTTGGAACGTGCTTCTGGAACATTTTCTTCCAAATCCTCGTCGATCATGACCTTCCCTTTTCCTTCTATTTTAACGATGATTTTATATTTTACACCTTTTTTAACCAACATATTTTTTACACTATTGGCTCTGTCTTGCGATAATTTGTAGTTGTAATCTACTTTTCCCACATCGTCACAATATCCATAAATAGAAACGCTTTCTAAACGAGTGGTGTCAATTAAACTTAAAAAATGTACTACGGCTTCCGATTGTAATTGTTTTATTTCGCGAACATCGGTTTCGAAATAAATGGAGTGTACTGTTTGTTCTTGAGAAAAACCAAGAAATGTTGAAAGTAATAATAGGGCAAATACTAGCTTCTTCATTTTGTTGTCTTATTTTTTTAAAATTTTATTATATTCTGTTGGGTTATTTACAATTTGTTGTGCTTTTAAAACATCTGAATACTTTGTAGAAACATAATCGTAAAATGCAGTTCGGTAACCGTATCTTAATAATAATTCTTGTAAAAGTAAACGCTTTATTTCGTCTTTATTTTTATCTAATTCTTTGTCTTTTGCTTTTTCGATGGCTGTTTCCAGTTGTTTAATTTCGACAGATAAATCGCCATCAATTTTATCTTTTTTAGCAGCATCTAAAAGGTTTTTTAAAGACCTATCGGTATTTGTGTTTAATTCTACCTTTTCTTTCTTTAAATACGCTTTAAATTCATTGTAGTCCGCATCAGAAACACTTGACACGCTTTTTGCAGTCGGATTTCTGTAAAATAAAATATTTGCAAATTCGAAAACCGCATCAGAATTCGCAATACTTAAACTAATATTACTTTTTTTCATATCGGCAATTTCCAAATCTGGCAACACACCTCCACCATCAAAAACTGTTCTTCCACCTTTAGTTTTAAAAGCGTTAAATTCTTTTTCAGAAGTTTTAATTGCTTTTCCGTTCGCGTCTTTTTTGCTATAATTTGTGGCTTGAATACATCTTCCAGAAGGCGTGTAATATTTAGAAATAGTTACTTTTACTTGTGTTCCGTAAGATAAATTGAACGGACGTTGTACTAATCCTTTTCCGAAACTTCTATTTCCAACAATCACGGCACGATCTAAATCTTGTAAGGCACCAGAAACAATTTCTGAAGCAGATGCACTTCTGTCGTTAACAATAATCGCTAAAGGAATTTCCGTATCAATTGGCGCATTTTTTGTTTTGTAGATATGATTGTGTGCTGTGTTTTTAGATTTTGTAGTGGTAATAATTTCGTCTTTTGGTACAAATAAATTACAAATATTTACCGCTTCGTGCAATAAACCACCCGGATTGTCTCTTAAATCTAAAATAATTTTTGTAGCGCCTTGTTCTTTTAAAGTCAATAAAGCGGCTTTGGTTTCTGCCGAGGCTTTTTCGTTAAATTTTTGTAAAACGATATAACCCGTTTTATCTGAAAGTAATTTAAAATAAGGAACAGCTTTAATTTCCACCTCATCCAAAATAATTTGTCCTTTTTTCTCTACACCTTGACGGAAATATACAATATCAATTTTGGTGTTTTTTGCGCCTTTTAGTAATTGTGAAGCGTCTTCTTTGAAATCTTTTAAAAGTACATCGCCAATTTGTGTAATCACATCGCCAGCTCTAAAACCACCTTTGTCGGCAGGCATATTTTCGTATACTTCTTTCAGAATAATTTTATCGTCTTTACGAGTAATTATCGCGCCAATTCCGGTATATTCTCCCGTATTATTGATTTTAAATTTCAATACATCTTGTTCGTCAAAATAAACGGTGTACGGATCTAACTCGGTTAACATGCTTTTTATAGCTACGTCCATTAAGCTACCTGCATTGGTTTCGTCTACATAATTCTGATTGACAGTTTTATATAAACTAGTGAAGATTTCAATTTGTTTCGCTAAGGCAAAAAAATCATTTTGAAAACTTACTGCGACAAATAAAAATCCAGCGACTAATGTTGGGATGATTACTTTCTTTTTATTTAAAAAACTCATGAGCTGTCGTTTAATTTTTTACGAATTTAATTAAAATCTTCAAAAACCAATCCAAAGTTATAATTTACTTAACGCTTTCCTTAAATTTTTGAAACAATTGAATGGTTTTTTCTTCAATTTCTTGATAAGAAAGTTTTTCTTTGGTTTGATAAAAAAACATGAAAGCGTAAGGTTTCTCTAGGTTTTCTTTCAATACATCTTGGTTTAAGCGGTAACATTCTCTTAAAACTCTTTTAAAATAATTTCGGTCAACGGCTTTTTTAAAATATTTCTTAGAAACAGAAACGCCCATTAGTACTTTTTCTAAATTATTTTCATCCGTATTTTCTACATAAACCAATCGCAATGGATATTTAGACACAGATTTCCCTTGTGAAAACAAGAGATCAATGGTTTTTTGGCTTTTAAGTTTTTCGTTTTTTGGATAAGAAAATTGCATGACGCAAATGTATAAAAAAAAAGCCATCTTGTTTTTAGCAAGACGGCTTTAGATTTTTTACCAAATTTTCACTCTTTTTTCTGGAGCAATGTACATTTTGTCTCCTTCTTTAATGCTAAATGCTTTATAAAAAGATTCAATATTTTGAAGTGGTACGTAAGCTCTGTATTGTGCCGGTGAATGTGTATCTGTTTTCACTAGGTTTTTAATCGCTTCATCACGTGCTTTACTTCTCCAAATGGTTGCCCAAGAAAGGAAGAAACGTTGTTCTGGCGTGAAACCATCAATTAAACCTGGATTTCCTTTTTCTTTCAAATAAATTTGTAAACCATCGTAAGCCGCGTTTACTCCACCTAAATCACCAATATTTTCACCTAAAGTAAATTTTCCATCCACATAAATTCCTGGTAAAGGTTGTAAAGCAGAATATTGATCCGCTAAAGCTGAACCTAAAGTGGTGAATTGTTTTAAATCTTCGTCACTCCACCAGTTGATTAAGTTTCCTTCTGCATTGTATCTTGAACCAGAATCGTCAAAACCATGAGAAATTTCATGACCAATTACGCCACCAATTCCACCATAATTAACGGCTTCATCTGCTCTGTAATCGTAAAAAGGAGGTTGTAAGATGGCTGCAGGAAATACAATTTCGTTGTTGGTTGGACTATAATACGCATTTACCGTTTGAGGAGACATTCCCCATTCTTCTTTGTTTACAGGTTTTCCTAGTTTTGCAATGTTTTCTGCATTGCTCCATTTGCTAATCGCCAATGAGTTTTCATGTAAAGTTCCACCTTGTTCTAGACTTTTAATTTGTAAACCGCTATAATCTTTCCAAGTATCAGGATATCCAATTTTTACTCGGAATTTTTTTAATTTCACAATGGCATTGGCTCTTGTAGCTGGAGTCATCCAAGGTAAGTTGTTAATACGGTTTTCATAGGCTTTGAAAACGTTAGCAATCATGGCTTCTGCTTTTGCTTTTGCTTCCGCTGGGAATTTTTTCTCCACATATAATTTTCCTAAAGCTTCTCCTAAAACACCATTTACAGTTGCCAAAGCTCTTTCCGTTGCTGGTCTTTGTTTTAAAGCACCAGATAAAGTTTTGCTATAAAAATCCCAATCTGTTTTTTCAATTTCTGTAGTTAATTCATCTGCATTTGAACGTAAAAGCGTCCAAGTCATGTAGGCTTTCCAATCGTCAACTTTATTTTCTTTAAGAATTTCTTCTAATTTTGTCATGTATTTTGGTTGCGAAACCACCACAGAATCTAAACTTGTAAATCCAGATTTTGTAAAATACGTTTTCCAATTATTAGAAGGTACCATTTTTTGTAAATCGGCAACGGACATTGGATTGTATGTTTTACGACGATCACGTCTTTCCACTCTGTCTAAAGTTGGTTCAGATAAAGAGGTTTCAAAAGCCAAAACACGTGTTGCTTTTTCTGAAGCCGTTTTAGCATCCATTCCTAAATAACCAAACATTTTAGTAATATGTAAAACGTATTTTTCTCTTTTTTCTTTTGAATCTGGTTTGTCAGACATGTAGTAATCTTTATCCGGCAAACCTAAACTTCCCGTTCCCACATACACCACATTTTTATTACTGTTTTTAGCATCAGCTCCAACAAAAGAACCAAAGAAACCTAAACTTGCTTCTGCTTTTACATCTACTAAAAGATTCAATAAATCGGTGCTGTTTTTAACTGAGTTTATCTTAGTTAAATAAGGTTGAATTGGCGTTATACCTAATTTATTTCTAGAAACTGTATCTAAAATAGATTTATATAAGTTTATGGCTTTTGCCTGATCCGATTTAGGATCTAAGTTTTTGTTTGCAACAGCTTCGTTTAAAATGGCCATTACATCGTCATCTGTGTTTTTTCTTAATTCGTCAAAACTTCCCCAACGCGTTCTGTCAGCAGGAATTTCGGTATTGTCTAACCAAGTTCCATTTACATATCTAAAAAAATCATCATTTGGCTTCACAGAAGTATCCATGTATTCGGTATGAATTCCGTACTTTTTTGAGCTTACTTCTTCAGTTTTATCAGCCGTAACAACCGACTGGGTTTTACACGAATGGATTACTGTTGATAAAGAAAGAAGCAAGAAACTTCCTAGTAGAATGTTTTTTTTCATAACGTTTAATTAATTTAATTTTTAATTATTCTTTTAGTAATCGTATTGTTTTCTGTAGCAATTTTCACAAAATAAACACCATTTGAAGCGTTTGATAAATCGATATTTGTTTGATTATTGTTTACGTCTAAATTGTTTTTTTGCAATATTAATTTTCCGCTAATATCGTAAATTTCTATTTTATTTGGGTATAAGTTTCCAAAAGTAATATTAAAAATTCCTCTCGAAGGATTTGGAAAAACAGCAATTTGATTGGTTTCGAAGCTATCAGCAGATAAGACACCACTAATAACAAAATCATCCACTTTTATTCCTAACCTATTTACGCTTCCGTCTGTTATAAAAACAATTCTAAAAATCACATTTGTTTCCGCATTTAAAGTCGATAAACTATAAGAATAGGTATTAAATCCAGTATTTGTACCAGTCCATTGTGCACCAACACAAAAATCACAATCCGTTCCGGATGTTAATGGTGTTCGGTTGCTATTATACCAACCTGTTCCCATTGTTCCTAATACATTCCAAGTTGTACCTAAATTTGTAGAATATTCTACATAAGCAATATCCCAGTTGTTTTCTAAATCGAAAGCCATTTTAAAGCTAATTTGAGGATTCGAAACATTAGATAAATTGTAACATTGAGATATTAAATAAGAATTGGAATTATCTGAATAATTTCCTGACAAACTAGTTAAATAAGCTGGATTTCCTGAAGTTTGTAATACATCGCCAGTTCTATCTCCTCTTACCCAACCCGAACCATTTGTAATAACAATTAATTCGTCTGAAGGATTTGTAAATGGATTAACTGAACCTACAATTCCATTATCATTTGCATAAAAAGCAGTAGTTCCGGTATTGTTATCTAAATAAGCATCACCAGTTGTTGTAATGTTTAAATTTAAATTATGAGCTCCTCTTGTAACAACTACTGATGGTAAGTCTATAGCCTGGTTTTGTGAAGCAGCAATATTTCCCGACCAATTGTAAACATAAGGCGTAGCATCAATAGTATAATTTACGGTAACACTTGTAATAGCATTTGAACCACCATTTTTTACAACAATTTGAGGCGTTACCGAAGCACCACAATTTATGCTTAGTGATGGATTATTTATAGAAACAAACTTTACATCTGTTGGAGGAATTTGAATAGGAATATCAGCTTGCCAAATTCCACGACCATAGGTGGCTGCAATAATTTTATTGTCTTCTAAATTTATTTCTAAATCGGTAACAGAAACATTTGGTAAATTAGTATCAAATGGTTCCCAAGTTGTCATCGAATCATCTTTATAATAAACTCCTAGTGAAGTACCAACATATAAAGGATTTTCAGTATTTCTACCTTGATGAACGATACAGTTTTTTGTTATTGCAGGTAAACCTGTCGCAATATTTGCAAATGAAGTTCCGCCATCTGTAGAAATCATCGCTTGGCCGCTTGCTCCGTTTCTTGTAATATAAACAATAGTACTATTAGAGGAATGAACAGTAATACTTGAAATTGATGAAGCTAATGTTGAAGCTAATACAAAGGTTATTCCGGCATCAATACTTTTATATAACGAAGAACCATTTGCAACATAAATAATATTGTCATTTGATGGGTCAATTGTTATTAAATCTATGTTTCCTGAACCAACAGAATTACTGTTTTGTTGTGCCCAAACCCCGTTGACTAATTTGTATAATCCATCAAAACCAGAATACATGTTCCCTTGACTATCTCCTCTTAAAGGCGTTACCCAATTTCCATCCATTCCACCAGGCGAACCAACACTTCCAGATAAACTATTTCCACCATTATTTGTGATATACATAGAAGATCCGTTTTGAATGAAACCATAATACAAATCACTATTTATCTGACTCACAGCTGCATCCATTCCATCTGCTCCATAATAATTTTTCCAAGTAGAATTACTAAATGCATAACCACCATTATCTTGTAAACCACCAATCATTTTACTTGATGATGTTTTAGAAACAGATATTTTATAAAACTGTCCTATTTGAAGTCCGGCTGTTAAATCTGTGAAATTAGCTCCATCGTTGGAACTCACATAAATTCCTCCGTCACTTAAACAATACAATTTTCCATTGATATATTGTAAATGATGAATATCTGCATGGGTGTAAGTTGCTGAAGCAGGACTACTCCAATTATTTATTTTTGTAACTGCAGTTCCGCCATTTATCGATTTCCAAAGATTTAAACAACCAGTAAAAACTAAATCTTTGTTAGTATTTGATACTGCTAATGCTAAGTCGTACCAACCTTGTCCAGATTCTAAAAAATCAGTGGTATTCTGAGTAATTGAAAAAGAAGTTCCACTATCGCTTGAACGATAAATTCCATTTAATCCGTTTAAAGTTGATGAATTTGAAATACTTAATACATAAACATACGTGTCATCTGCTGGCGTTACATCCAAAATCATTCTTGTAGTTGAACCAGGAGCAGACAAGCCAGTTGTAATGTTTGTAAAAGTATCTCCTGAGTCTGTAGATTTATAAAACCTATTTGTTGTTGTAGCATAAACAGTTGTTGGGTCATTTGGTTTAAAACGAACCGATCCTTGTGAAAAATTGCCGCCTTGTTCAATTGTCCAAGTTGTTCCTCCATTTATTGTTCTGTATAAACCACCTGAAGTAGCACACAAAATGATTTGATTATTTGTGGGATGCATGATTAAATCTCCAGCCTGATTTCCTGAGCCAGTAAAAGTTAATCCAGTTGTTCCCCAAGTTAATCCTCCATCAGTAGATTTTAAGACACCAATTGAATAACTATCAGATGCATCTTTATCACCAATTGCTATAAAAATGGTATTAGAATTGGTGTGATCAATAGCAATTCCTGACACACCAATTTGAGGTAATTGATCAGATAAAGGCGTCCATGTTGTACCAGAATCGATAGATTTCCAAATTCCTCCAGCAGGCGTTCCTACATAAATAATATTTGAATTTATTGGATCAATTGCAACTGCACTTGTTCTTCCTTGACCGGATGACCATGAACCAGTGTTGGTATGTGTAAAAGGACCAACAGGTTGCCAGTTACTTGGTGGTAAAGCTAATAATGCATTGTTTTTGCTGGCTTTTGCATTGCTTTTTTCTTGCCATACCGTCCAAATTTGTTGAGGTGTGATAAGGGTTCCATCATCATTTAACTGATTTTCCCATTTATTTTCCCACCTTTTAAATGGTTTATAACCACTTCCTTTTTTGTTTCTATCATGTGTTTTCCAATACTCGTTAAAAGTATCAACATCGTTTTTGAAACTATTGTTTTTTAAATTCGGGTTACTATTTTTCCATGAAGCGTTCGGATTAAATTGTGAAAACCCAATAACGGAAAAAAGTAAAAATAATGATAAGTAGGTGTTTTTCATTGTGTTAGTAGTTAGTTTGGTTGACAAACATACTAAAAAAAAAGAGAAATAGTTTTCATATATTGTTAAAAAGGCAAATTCTAACTACAAGTTTTTATACTTTTGTAGCTAAAATTTTTAGGATGTTCAAAAGTAAAATCTTTACAATTTTCTTTATAAGTTTATTGTTAGTAATTTTTTTTTCTATTTATACTCTAATTAATAGAAAAAGTTTACCCATTATTACGCCAAGAGATGTAAATCCAGAATTGGTTGATACTTTGGTGCAACACGTTGGATACAATCATAAAATTGCGCCATTTTCATTTACCAATCAAAACGGAAAACAAGTTACCAATAAAGATTATGAAGGTAAAATTTATGTGGTAGATTTCTTTTTTACAACTTGTCAAACGATTTGTCCAAAAATGACCGACAACATGGTTTGGCTACAAGATAAAATCAAAGACAATCCAAAAGTAAAATTATTGTCTCATTCTGTTTTTCCTGATGAAGACACTGTTGAGGTGTTGAAAAAATATGCCAAAGAAAAAGGCGTTATCGATTCAAAATGGAATTTAGTAACCGGAAGTCAGAATGAAATTTATAAAATTGCCCGTCAATCCTATTTGGTAGTAAAAACAGGAAAACCTGAAGAATTATATGACATGGTTCACACCGAAAACTTTGTTTTAATTGATCAAAAAGGAAGAATTAGAGGTTTTTACAACGGATTAAACATCGATAAAAAAGTAAAAGACGAAAAAAATCTGACGCAGTTAGTAGAAGATATTGAGTATTTATCTGAGAAAGATTAGTTATACTTCATCTTTCTCAAAATCCTCAAACTGTCTTTAAAATAGATATAAGCCAACGGATTTTTATACACTTTTAAAACACTTTTTGCTTCAATCAATTTGTGTTTGGCTTCTTTAAAATCATTTAAATAACAAATCATCAAAGTGTAAGCAATTCGCAACACCTCTTCTTCGGAAACTTCTTTGTTTTTGTGTAAATTTTGTATCGTAATTAACACCGAATTGTAAATATGATGTAGTAATTTCTTGTTGTATTGAGGCGGTTCAAACAACATTTCAGTTTCCATTTTATAATAACCATTATCGTAAAAATAGAAGGTTAATTTTTCTAACGGATAATAACTGGTTTTATCATTTAAGCCTAATTTTACATATTCGGTAATGGTAAAACTATCTTCGTCGTAACTGATTATCACTTCATCCTGATTGGAATAAAAAAGCTTAATTTGTTCGTTAACCAATTCAATATCAACACGAGAAAAATACGTTTCATTTCGAACTACATTTTTCTTTCCAGCCCAACACACCACAAAATTTTCTTTAAAAACTTGGTATTGATTGTCTAAATCTTTGTGTCTGACCGTGATAAAATCCAACACGCCATCTAAAGTATGTTGAATACTATTTCTCGAATTATTTTCAATACTAATTACCGTTTCTACATTGGTTTTGGATGCCGAAATTTTTTCTTCCGTTGGCGAAGTATTGCTCCCAATTCGAATAAAAGTGTTTCCTGTAAAAATGGTGTAGATGTTTTTCTTAAAGTAAGAAACTTTATTTTTGGGTTTTATCGTCACCAAACCGACTACTTTTTCCTTAGGTAAATTAGGAAATGGAATGTTGTCGTAGGTTATTTTTGGTGGATTTTCTAAATAAGCATTAACTAAATTCTGAATGCGACTGTCGTCAAAAAAATCATCACCAACAATCTCATTATCATCATCTTCCACACCAACAACTATATATGAATTGTTAAACGGATTGGAATTAGATAAGGCGCAAATATGTTTTAAAAACTTCCCTTTTCCTTCTTTGGAATGTAAATTTAATTGGCGCTTTTTATCATAAAAACTGTTTTCGTTATTATGAGCCAATAAATTTTTAATAAGGAGTCGTTTATTAATCATTTTTAAGGAATTTTAGTTCCAATACTTTCTGTCCAAATGGCAAACCAATCTTCTAATTCCAATTCGAAATCTTCTAATTTCTGCAAGGTTTTTATACGTTCCACACTGGTGGTTCCAATTACGGGTTTAATTTGAGCTGGATGTTTTAAAACCCAAGCTAAAAGTAAAATATCTTGAGGTAAATTGTGTTTTAGTTCCAGTTTTTTCAGTACTTCTTTCAATCGAATGGTTTGAGCGTTTTCTTCTTTATAAATAGAACCTAACGGATTCCAAGCCATGGGTTTAATGCCGTGTAATTGCATATAATCCAATTCGCCATTAAGCATCGGCTCCAAATGTGTCGCCGAAAATTGAATTTGATTATACGTAACCGTCGTAAATTTTCGGATTAAATCGGTTTGAGCAGGTGTAAAGTTCGACAAACCAAAATGTACAATTTTCCCTGAAATTTTAAGTTCTGAAACCGCTTCTGCAATCACTTCAGTTTCCATTAACGGACTTGGTCTGTGCAATAATAATACGTCAATATAATCTGTTTTTAGATTTTTTAGCGAATTTTCAACACTCGAAATAATATATTCTTTGCTATAATCGTAATGTTTTATACCATAATCTCTTTGATTGCAAACGTATTTAATACCACATTTTGTAATAAACTGAACGCTTTCTCTGTCTATATTCATAGCTGCCCAAGCTTTTCCAAAAGCAGCTTCCGTTGTATAACCACCATAAATATCCGCATGATCAAAAACACAAATTTTTTCGGCTAAACAGGTCGCAATGAGTTGTTGAATTTCATGTGTGTTGAAATTTTTTCCCCATTCGCCCCAATTCATGGTTCCGGCAATTATGGATGATGTTGGTATGGACATAGCTCTAAATTTTCACTAAAATAATTAGAATTTCTTAATTATTCACTAAAATTCTACTATTTACACATAATTTAACGGACAATTAACAACAAAAAATATTTTTATATTCCAACTTGCATTGTTAAAGTATTTTTTTAAAATTTACACCCAAATAAATCACAGCAAAATGCAAGAAAATAATACAAGCATCGACATAAGCGTTATCAATGAAAAGATTGAAAGAGAAAGTGCTTTTATCGACTTATTAACCTCAGAATTAAGCAAAGTAATTGTTGGTCAGAAATCAATGATCGAACGTTTATTAATTGGTTTGTTAGGCCAAGGTCACGTTTTGTTAGAAGGAATGCCTGGTTTAGCAAAAACTTTAGTAATCAATACACTTTCCAAAGCGGTTCACGGAAATTTTCATAGAATTCAGTTTACACCGGATTTGTTACCTGCAGATGTGGTAGGAACGATGGTTTATAATTTTAAAGAAAACGAATTCACGGTTAAAAAAGGACCAATTTTTGCCAATTTTGTTTTGGCGGATGAAATCAACCGAGCGCCAGCAAAAGTGCAATCGGCATTATTAGAAGCCATGCAAGAACGTCAAGTTACAATTGGCGAAACTACCTATAAATTAGACAATCCATTTTTGGTTTTAGCAACACAAAATCCAGTAGAGCAGGAGGGAACGTATCCGTTACCTGAAGCACAAGTGGACAGATTTATGCTAAAAACTATTGTCGATTATCCGAAAATGGAAGAAGAGCAATTGATTATTCGTAATAGTTTAAAAGGAAGTGCGGAAACCATAAATCCTGTCGTGAGTATTGCTCAAATTATCAAAGCGCAAGAAACGGTAAAAGAAGTGTACATGGATGAGAAAATCGAAAAATATATTTTAGATATTGTTTTCGCTACTCGTTATCCAGAAAAATATAGATTAGAAAGTTTAAAACCTTTAATTAGTTTCGGAGCTTCGCCTCGTGGAAGTATTAATTTAGCTTTAGCAGCGAAATGTTACGCTTTTATCAAACGTAGAGGTTATGTGATTCCAGAAGATGTTCGCGCCGTGGTTCACGATGTGTTGCGTCACAGAATTGGAATTACGTACGAAGCAGAAGCTGAAAACATTACTTCAGAAGACATTATCAATAAAGTTTTAAATCAGGTTCAAGTACCGTAGTTTTTGTTTCAGGTTTAAAGTTTCAGGTTCAGAATAACTTGAAACAAAAATAACTTGAAACTTGAAACAAAATAAACAATGGAAACTAAAGAGTTACTTAAGAAAGTCAAGAAAATTGAAATCAAAACCCGAAGATTGAGCAATCATATTTTCTCGGGCCAATATCACACGTCTTTTAAAGGACGCGGGATGACTTTCTCCGAGGTGCGACAATACCAATATGGCGACGATTTTAGAGCGATTGATTGGAACGTTTCCGCAAGAAATAACGATGCTTTCGTAAAAATATTTGAAGAAGAACGGGAACTGACCATGATGTTAATGGTGGATTGTTCAGGTTCTCAAAATTTCGGAACTTCGGAACAAAATAAAAAAGATATTGTGACTGAAATTGCCGCAACTTTGGCCTTTTCAGCAACACAAAACAACGATAAAATTGGCTTGATTTTATTTACAGACGAAATAGAATTATTTATTCCGCCTAAAAAAGGAAAATCGCACGTGTTACGAATCATTCGTGAATTGATTGAGTTTCATCCAAAAAGTAAAAAAACCAATGTTTCAAGCGCTTTAGAATTCTTATCAAGTGTGATTAAAAAACGCGCCATTGTGTTTGTAATTTCCGATTTTATGACGTCTGATTTTCAAAAACCGTTACAAATTGCCTCTAAAAAACACGATGTAACCGGAATTAGAATTTTTGATGCTCGTGAAAAAAGCCTTCCAAATGTGGGGATTATTCAAATGCAAGATGCCGAAACCGGCGAAACCGTTTGGATTGATACACAAACGCAAGCTACAAGAATGACTTACGAAAGAAACTACAAATCTAAAGTGGAAAATTGCCAAAATATGTTTAGCAAATGCGCAGCAGGATTGGTAGAAACGGAAACAAACGAAAGTTACGTAACGAAATTATTAACCTATTTTAAAAGTAGAACGTAATGAAATTGAGATTCTTATTTCTACTTCTTTTTTCGGGTTCGGTTGGATTTTCTCAAACGGTTGGCACTTCTGTTTCTAAAAACGAAATCAAAATTGGAGAACAACTTCAGTTGACTTTAAAAACAAAAGTAAACGCAAAGGATTTAGTGGTTTTCCCTGATTTAGATTCTATTGGCAAACTAGAAGTTGTGGCATCTTTTCCACCAGAAAAAGTAAAAAAAGCCAATCAAATTGAATGGATAAAAAAATACAATTTAACGCAATTTGATGCGGGAAAATATAAAATTCCGTCGTTAGAAGTTGTCGTAAATAAAAAGAAAATTAATTCGGAAAGCATAGAAATTTCAGTCGTTGATGTAGCTGTTGATACCACGAAACAAAAAATGCACGACATCAAAGAAGATGAAGTTGTCAACTTTAAAAACGAAGAAACAAGTAAAGAACTTACAGATAAAGACATGGTTTTAGGTTTCCTTTTTGCCTTGTTTTTAGGAAGTGTGTTTTATTTTATTTTAAGACTAAAACATCGAAACAAAAAGAAAGCGGAACAATACATTTCACCATATAAAAAAGCCTTTTTAGGGTTTTCGGAAGTAAATAAGCAGCCAAATTCTAAAGAATATTATTCGGGTTTAACCCAAATTATTAAATCGTATTTTGAAAAAACACTAGAGTTTTCCGCTTTAGAAAGCACAACAGAACAGTTTATTTTCAAGTTGAAAAATGCGGTTGCTGAGAAAAAATTTGAAATTTCAGAAACAACGATTTCTCAAATTGAAAAGTTATTTACTAAAGCCGATTTAGTAAAATTTGCAAAGATTTCTGTTTCTTCAGCAGAACAAAATGCTGATAAATTAGTATCTGAAAATATCATAAGTGTATTTCATAAAACCTTACCAACTTCAGCTGAAGAGCAACGTTTCGCGTTAGCTAAATTAGTTGAAGAACAAAGACAACATAAATATAAAAACATCAGACAAACGGTATTTATTGTGACGTTTTTGATCTCGATTGTTTCTGTAGTTTTCTTTTTCGGATGGGAAAATGTAACGAATTATTTCAATGCCAAAATGAACGGAAAAGACGCCGATTATTACTTGAAAAAAGAATGGATGGTTTCCGAATACGGATTGCCGATTTTACAAATTGAAACACCAGAAATTTTAGTTCGCGATTCGGTGAGTTCTAAAGATCCAAGAATTAAAAATATTTCGCAGTTTTCTTGGCAAAAACCATCAAATCAATTGTCGATTTCTATACAAACTGTTGCCTATAAAGATTCTATCAAACCCGATTTAAAAGTAATTTTTGATGACGAATTAGGAAATTTAATGCAATTACAAGCCAAAAAAATCAAAACAACAGCGAGAAAATTCAAAAACGTAAAAGACCTTTCTGGCGATATTTTAGAAGGAACTTACGAGATTAATGATGGTTCTGAAACCAAACCCATGCGTTTTTTAACCGTTTTTATTTCGGATAGTTATGGTTTGCAAACGGTACGAATTACGCATGAAACCAAAGATAAATTCGCGAAAAATTTCATTGAACGAGTGACCAATAGTCTCGAACAAATAAACCAAGAAGAAGATGATGAATAGTACGTTTATGCATCCGCACTTTTTATGGTTGTTATTGGTGATTCCGATAGCGTTGTTTTGGCATTATTTCATCAAAAATCAACAAGATGTCGCTTTAAAAATGAGCACAACGGAAGGTTTATCGAAGCAAAAAACCTTGTTAATTAAGCTGCGACCGTATTTGTTTGTGTTGAAAGTAGCGGCGTTAGGTTTTATTATTATCGCTTTGGCACGACCAAGAAATACACAAAAATCAAATTATACAGACAACACAAGCGGAATTGATATTGTGATTGCTACCGATGTTTCGGGAAGTATGTTAGCCACCGATTTTAAACCTAATCGTCTAGAAGCAATTAAGCAAGTTGCGGAAGCCTTTATTCAAAAAAGAATAAATGACAGAATTGGATTAGTGGTTTATGCAGGCGAAAGTTATACGAGAACACCAGTAACTTCAGATAAAGCGATGCTTTTAAATTCGTTAAGAGAAGTACAATATAATGGAATGGTTTTGCAAGACGGAACAGCAATTGGAATTGGTTTAGCTACCGCAATTAACCGATTAAAAGACAGTAAAACGAAATCTAAAATTATTATTTTATTGACAGATGGTGTGAATAATGTAGGAAGTTTAGATCCGATTTCCGCAGCTGAAATTGCGAAATCTTACGGGATAAAAGTATATACAGTTGGAGTAGGAACAAACGGAATGGCCAATTTTCCTGTTGCTAAAGATGCCAACGGAAATATCGTTTTTGAACCACAAAAAGTAGAAATTGACGAAAAATTAATGCAAGAAATTGCTGATGTAACTAACGGAAAATATTTTAGAGCTACAGATAACAAGAAATTAGGAGCTATTTACGATGAAATTGACCGATTGGAAAAATCTAAAATTACAGAAAACAGATTTATGATGTTCGACGAGCAATTTCGTCCTTGGTTGTTAATGGGTTTGTTTTTATTGGCCTTAGAAATGATTTTAAGCCGCACCATTTTTAAAAGTTTTATTTAATGTTTGAATTTGAGAATCCATATTATTTTATTTTGCTGTTGCTCATTCCAATTGGTTTGGTAGCACAGAATAAGTATATCAAATGGCAAACAGAAAAACAAGCTGAATTTGGTAACGAAAAAGCCGTTCAAAAGCTAATTATAAGTGCTTCAAAAAACAAACAACGTTTAAAATTCATGCTACAACTAATGGCAATTTTCTTCATTGTTTTAGCGTTAGTGAATCCGAAATTAGGTTCAAAAATTGAAACTATTAATGCCAAAGGTGTAGAAATTGTTTTTGCAATTGATGTGTCGAAAAGTATGTTGTGTAAAGATGTAGCGCCTGATCGATTAGAAAAAACCAAACAAATTGTCACGCAAATTATCAATTCTATTGGAAGTGATAGAGTCGGAATTGTGGCGTATGCAGGAAGTGCTTATCCGGTTTTGCCCATGACAACCGATTATGAATTGGCGAAAATGTTCACACAAAGTATCAATACCGATTTAATTTCTTCTCAAGGAACAGCTATTGAAAGCGCCGTTCAAACGAGTGTCGATTTCTTTGATAATCCTACGTCAGGAAAAGCAATTGTCTTACTTTCAGACGGTGAAGATCATGAAAATGCCAATTTTGATGTATCGAAATTAACCAAAGAAAAAAATGTAAAAATTATTACGGTCGGAATTGGTACTACAAACGGTGGAAACATTGAATATGTGGATGAATTTGGCTTTCTACAAGTTAAAAAAGACAAAAACGGACAAGTTGTAATTACGAAATTAAACGAGGGAGTTTTACAAAAAATCGCTTCAGAATCTAAAGGAACTTATGTTTACGAAAATCAGATTTCAAAAACAGTTTCTAGTATAAAAAGTGCATTGTCTACGATAGAACAACAAGAATTTAAAGCCCAACAATTAGCTCAAAAACAATCGCAATTTCAATGGTTTTTAGGCATTGCCTTTTTGTTGTTGTTGATTGATTTTTTTATGGTTAATCAAGGTTTTAAAGGCTTTCACGCTAAAAAATGGTTAATTTCTAAAAAGTTTAACTTGGTTTTAGTATTTCTTTTTGTTTCGGCAACTACTTTTGCACAAGATAAAACAAGTAATTCTTCGCAAAAAGAAAAGCAATTGCGTATTGTTAAATCGAAGGAAAAAGAGCAAAAAGTAAAAGCCGAATACAATTTAGGAAATACGATTTACAAAAACAAAAAGTATAGCGAAGCCATTACTAATTATAAAAATGCTTCGGAAATCGCTAAAACAAACACAGAAAAACACAAAGCATTTCATAATTTAGGAAATGCGTATATGCAAGATAAAAACTATAAATCGGCTGTGGAATCATATAAAAACGCATTGAAAGCGAATTCTAAAGACGAACAAACGAGATATAATTTAGCTTTAGCAAAAAAAATGCTAGAAAAAAATCCGCCAAAACCGAAGCCTAAAAACAAGAATAAAGACAAAAAAGACGATAAGAATAAGGATAACAAAGAAGGCAAGGATAAAGAAAACAAAAACCAGCAGAAAAAAGACAAAAAAGACGGTAAAGACAAAGAAAAAAATAAAGAACAACAAAAGAAACCAAGCGCTAGCAAACAACGAATGGATAATATTTTGAAAGCAATTGGTAAAGATGAAAAGAAAGTTCAGGAAAAAGTAAACGCAAACAAAGCAAAAACGAATACAATCGTTACAGAAAAAGATTGGTAAAATGAAATTGATAATTAAAACACTATTAACCATTATATTACTTCCTTTTTTGGCCATTAGTCAGGTTAAATTGGATGTTAAAATAGAGAAAACAAACCTAAAAATAGGGGAAGTTACTCAGGTTAATTATGTTTTTAATGAAGAAGGAAGAAACTTTGTACCGCCAAGTTTCGCTGGCTTTAACAAAGGCGGTTCCTATGTTTCCTCTAATGAAGTATATGATAATGGCGAATATTCTATTCAGCAAGTTTACACTTTCGTCATTCAGGCAACCAAGGCCGGAAAAGTCACTATTTCACCTGCAAATATTAAGTTTAACAACAAGGTATATTCTTCAAAACCTGTTTTAGTAATGGTTTCAAGCGAAAAAGCTTCGGAAGTTATACAAAGAAATCATAATCCACAACCAATTCCAAGACCAACTTCTACCAGTAAAACAATTGTTGGTGGTAATAATTTATTGTTTGTTGATGTAGAAGTGAATAAAACGTCGGCATTTGTAAACGAGCCAGTTGAGGTATATTATCGTATTTATTTAGCACCAAATTTAGATGTGGAACTGAACAAAAAAATCGCGACAAAATTTAATAATTTTTGGAGTCAAACAGAAGATATTCAAGGAGGTTGGGAACGTTCAGTGGTAAATAACCGCGTGTTCAAATCGAAAGTTTTTAAGAAAGCCATTCTGTATCCACAAAAAACAGGAAAACTTGAAATTACACCCATTACGCTTGATTTGAATATTAATTATCCAACGGGTGATTTTGATTTTTTTGGTCAAGCTGAATACAGTGTTGCCAGAAGAGAAATTGTTTCTAACATCAAACATGTCCAAGTAAAAGCATTGCCTGAAAAAGGTAAACCAGATAATTTTACTGGTGCGGTTGGTAAATTTAAGTTCGATGTAAATGTTCAAAAAAGCGAATTGAAAACAGGTGAATCTTTACAATTAGATTTGATTGTTTCTGGAAATGGAAATTTAAAATTATTTGAAATTCCGAAACCCAAATTGCCATCCAATTTTGAAATTTACGAACCGCAACATAAAGAATTTATTAGTGAAAACATGAAAGGGATTTCAGGTAAAATTATGGATAGTTATACGGTAATTCCTCAAGAAAAAGGCGTTTTCAGACTTAAACCTCAGCAGTTTTCTTTCTTCGATGTACAATCTAAAAGCTATAAAACTATTTCTTCAGAATCGGTAGATTTAAATATTTTACAAGGAGAAAATCATGCAAACGTAACGGCAGTTCCAAAACCAAAAGCTGTAAAAGCCGATTTAAAAGAAGAGCCAAAATCAGATTTTGAATTTACATTTATGCATTTTATTGGTGCGGTGTCATTAACCGGATTTGCGTTGTTATTTTTTACATTAAAAAGAAATAAAAAAACACTTGAAGAAGTTGTGACGGAAATTAACCCAATTAAAAAAGAGTTTTCTGTGAATGAAATTCAAGATTTTATCACAAATAAAGAACTGTTTTATCAGAAGATGGAAGAAAAAATTGCAGCGTTTTTGCAATATAAATTTTCATTAGAAAAAGCCGATTTCAATAAAGAAAATATCATTCAAAAGTTTCAAGAAAATAATGTTTCTGAAGAAAACACAACGGATTTTATTGGTTTATTGCAAAGCTGCGAAAAAGCAAGATATATGCCAACTTCCGATGCCAACATGCAATCAGATTTTGAAAAACTACAGCAATTAGTAAAAGTTATTGGTGTGTAAATCCAATAAAATTCAGATATTTACGTTTATTATATATTTGTAGTACAAATTAATAACTCTAAATGAAAAAATTACTTCCATATTTGTTTTTTGGCTTCACGCTATTTTCTTTTTCACAACAGAAATCATGGAAAGGTTATTTCTCATATAATGAAATTACAGATGTTTGTATTTCAGATAGTAAAGTATATTCTAGTACTAAAAATTCTGTTTTTAACAAAGATGTTTCTTCTAACATTTTAACCACTTTCACTTCAGTAAACGATGTAAAACCAGATGAAATAACGGCTGTTTTTCAAACCTCAAACAACCATACTTTAGTTGGAAATAAAAACGGTTTAATAGTTATTATAAAACCAGACGGAAGCACTTTAGATAAAGTTGATATTATTACTGATGTGTTTGTTTCTCCAAACAGTAAAAAAATAAACGATTTTTATGAATACAACGGCAAAGTATATGTGTCAACACAATACGGAATTAGTGTAATTAAACTATCTAATTTCGAATTTGAAGTTAGTTTTTTTATTGGTAGTGTTGGTGAGAATATTGATGTTTTGCAAACTACTATTTTTAATGGAGAAATTTATGCTGTAACTCGTACACAAGGAATAAAAAAAGCCACATTGAGCAATCCTTTTTTATACAATTTTTCGCAATGGTCTGTTTTTAATGCGGATAATTGGACCAGTATGGTTGTGTTTAATAATCAACTTATTGCAACTGACAATAGTACAAATATTTATAAATTTATTGGAAACACGCCACAAGTTTTTAGTTCACATTATACGGTTGCAACAAAACTTAGAACAGATGGTGAATTTTTAACGTTTACGGGACAATATCAAATTAATGTTTATAATAGTAGTTTAGTTCTACTTGCTACTGCCTATAATGTTACTGGTGTATCTGAATTTTTTACTTGTGCGATTACTAAAAACAACAAATTGTATGTCGGAACTGCTAAAAACGGATTGTATGAGTCATCGATTACTAATCCTTTAGTATTTACAAACATTTCACCAAACGGACCAATTGAAGATTTTGCGTTCAAAGTAACAAAAACTACTAACGATTTGTGGGTTACACATGGAGCTTATGACAGAACATATGATCCAAACATGAAATTACAAGGCATAAGTATTTTTAATAAAAATAACGGGTGGAATAAAATTCCATCAACAGAGGTTCAAAACGCGGTTTCATTAGCCGCTATTGTTGAAAACCCTAGAAATTTAAGTGAAGTTTTTGTAGCGTCTGGTCATAGTGGTTTGTTGAAATTCACGAATAAAGCTAACGCGGTTTTATACAATCAAACTAATTTTTTAGAGACTTTGCAATTGCCTCCTCCAAATCAGAATTATATTTCTGTTAGAATTAACGGAATGAGATATGATAAAGACGGTAATTTATGGCTTACAAATGCCAGAGTTAATAATGGAATTAAAGTTTTAAGAAGCAATAATACTTGGCAGTCTTATAACCTAAGTACTATTGTACAAAACCCTAAAGGGATACATTACGGAAACATTGATATTGATAAAAACAGCACAAAATGGGTAGCTACTTATGGCGCTGGTGTGATTGCATTTAATGAAAAATACAACAATAAGTTCATTGTAATTAATGAAGAGAACGGAAATTTACCCAGTAATGATGTGCGTTGTGTGGCAGTTGACAACAGAAATCAATTGTGGGTTGGTACGTTCAAAGGATTGAGAATTTTGAATAGTATTGATAGATTTATTTCAGAGAATGAACTTTCAACAACTAATATTGTTATTCAAGAAGGAGATTTAGCTCAAGAGTTGTTTTACCAACAAGTAATTCAGGATATAAAAGTGGATGGTTCAAATAATAAATGGGTAGCAATTGCAGATGCGGGAGTGTTTCAAGTAAGTCCAAACGGACAAACTACTTTAAGAAGATTTACGAAAGAAAATTCGCCATTACCAAGTAATAATGTTTTGGATATTGATATTGATGAGGTTACAGGAGAAGTGTTTTTTGCTACAGATAAAGGTTTGGTTTCTTATTTAGGCTCTTCTACAAGAGGAAGTGAGGACTTAGCTGATGTTTATGTGTATCCAAATCCTGTTCGACCAGGTTATTCAGGAACGGTAAAAATTGCCGGTTTGATGGACAAAGTCAATCTTAAAATTACAGACATTGAAGGAAATTTAGTTTTTGAAACCACTTCTTCTGGAGGAACAGTAGAATGGGATACAACTGCATTTGGGAAATACAAAGTGGCTTCTGGTGTATATATGGTTTTTGTGACTTCTAGCGACGCCGCAGAAACAACCGTGAAAAAAATAATGGTAGTGAGATAATGCAAATTAAAACGCAAGCGATTGTTTTAAGTGCAATTAAGTATCAAGAAAAAAGTTTAATTGTAAAATGTTTTACTCAATCAGACGGGTTAAAATCATATTTCATTCAAAGTGCTTTTTCTTCTAAAAAATCCAATCAAAAAATAGCTTATTTCCAGCCTTTAAACATTTTAGAAATTGAAGCCAGTCATAAAAACAAAGGTACTTTAGAACATTTTAAAGAAGTAAAACTCGCTTATAATTACCAAAATATACATACAGACATTGTAAAAAGTTCCATGGTGCTTTTCTTGTCGGAAGTGTTACACAATAGTATTTTTGAAGAAGAAAAAAACGAAAACTTGTTCTCTTTTTTAGAGACATCTTTAATGTGGTTAGATACGCACGATACCATTTCAAATTTTCATCTTATTTTTCTGTTACAATTGACTAAGTTTTTAGGCTTCCATCCTCAAATGCAAGAAACTGATGCGGCTTATTTTGAAATGATTGATGGTGTTTTTTCCCCATTTCAAGGCACAAGTTGCTTGAATGAACACGAAACATTGTTATTGAAAAAATTAATCAATTTAAAGTTCGAAGACACGCAAAAAAACTTCCACAAAGAAGAAAGACAAACGCTTCTTAAAATACTTTTAGATTACTATTCCATTCATTTACAAGGTTTTAAAAGACCAAATTCTTTAGAGGTTTTGAAGGAAATATTTAGCTAGATTTCATCTAAAAACGCAAAACAGTATTTCTAAAATAAAACTTAAAACCTTAAATAAAAATCATATTTTTAGTCTTATTTGTGAAATAAATTCAAATAAACTAAATTTTTGTTGATAGATTAAAAAAAAGGAGTAACTTTATTTAAAAGTTTAAACAATGCATTTTTATTGTTTGAAGCACCCCACTTTTCTTCATATAATTCCTAAATCTATGAGAAAAATCTACTTCTTTCTGTTGGTGTTTATTACAAGTTACAATTATGCTCAAACACCAGTTACAAGCGGTCCGAACTGGACAGTTACAAATTTAACTCCAAATAATGCTTTAAACTTTCCTGGCGAAATCACATATGGACCCGATGGTTTTTTATGGATTACGGAACGAGTTGGTAAAAAAGTAGTTCGTGTAAATAAATCATCTGGCACTATTACTACTATGATAGATTTATCTGCGCAAGTATATCAAACTGCTGGGCAAGATGGTCTTTTCGGATTAGCTATTCATCCTGCATTGTATGCCAATATCGCTACCACAACTAATAATTACGTCTATATCGCTTATACGTATAATAGCAGTGGGAGAAAACTAAGAATTTCTAGATTTACATTTAATAATGGCACCAAAACATTAGGCAGTGAATTGACTTTATTACAAGGATTGCCTGCAAGTAACGATCATAATTCAGGAAGAATAAAAATCGGACCGGATATGAAATTGTATTATACTATTGGTGATCAAGGAAACAATCAGTTTGCGAATGCTTGTAGTCCAATTTTAGCTCAAAATTTGCCCACTTCATCTTCTGATTATGCAAGTTATCAGGGTAAAATATTACGATTAAATTTAGACGGAACGATTCCTTCAGATAATCCAACATTAGCCGGAGTTCAAAGTCATGTATATACTTATGGTCACAGAAATCCACAAGGTTTAGTTTTTGCACAAAATGGAACCTTATTTTCTTCTGAACATGGCGCCAAAGTTGATGACGAATTAAACATAATTGTTCCAGCAAAAAACTATGGTTGGCCTTTAATTGCTGGTTATTTTGATAATATGGCTTATGCGTATTGCAATTGGTCTACCGCTTCTCCATGTAATGCGGGTAGTTTTTCAGATCATAATTGTGCGGCCGGAGTAACACCAATTGATGAATTCACTTCTTTTCCTTCTGGACCACCCACTAACTTTATGCCACCAATTGGAACTTATGGTAGTACTTCTTCAACAGATCCTTCAGGCGGATTTTTAGGTTGGCCTACAGTTGCGCCAGCAAGCATTGATATTTATGAATTAAATAAAATTCCGAATTGGGGAAGATCATTGTTAATTCCAACTTTAAAAAAAGGAACCATTTATAGAGCTAAATTAGCACCTGATGGAAATTCTATTGTGGGTGATACTTACGAAATTTTCCATTCTTCCAATGACAGATACCGAGATGTTGCGCTTGATCCTGATGGAGTTACTTTTTATGCCGTTACAGATAATACAGGAAGTACTTCCGGACCTTCGGGAACAACTTCAGTAACTATTGTAAATCCTGGAGTGATTGTAAAAATTCAATATACTGGTCCAACAGTAGTGAGTCCGCCATTGGCTAATTGTCAGAACCTTACCACAACTTTAAATACTACTGGAAATGTAACCATTCTTCCAAGTCAAATCAATAACAATTCTACAGATGATGGAACTATTGTTTCCTATACTTTAGATAAAAGCACGTTTAATTGTTCGCATGTTGGCACACCTCAACAAGTTTACTTAACTGTCGTAGATAATCAAGGTGGAGAAAGTAGTTGTGGTGCAACTGTAACAGTAAATAACAATAGTGCTTTTGCCACACCAACAGGCTTAGCTGTTTCCGGAATTACAAACACTTCAGCCAATATGAATTGGACAAGTGCGTTTCCTGCCACATTTGAATTGCGTTACCGACAAATTGGTACGACAAATTGGATTCATCAAACTACAACACTAAATACTTTGTTTATTCAAGATTTAACGGAAGCTACCAATTATGAAATTCAAATCAGATTGGTTTGTGATACAGCCATCTCTAATTATTCGAGTTCTGTGAATTTCACTACAACTTCTGGTTATTGTGCTGTTTCGGGAATTATTACAGCCGGACATAATTACATTTCAAATGTTCAATTAAATACGATAAATAATGCTTCTGGAAATAATTCGTATTCCAATTTTACAGCCATTTCTACAAATTTAACCGCAGGAACATCGTATAATATCACTTTTACAAAACCATCAATTGGAACTGCTGCTAGAACATGTGGTTTTTCCGTTTGGATTGATTATAATAAAGATGGTGATTTTTCCGATTCTGGCGAAAGAGTAGCTTTTACTTCAACCTTAATCGCGGCAAGTGCGACTTCAGCCACATTAAATTTTATGGTACCAAATTCCATTTCTGTTGGTGCTACAAGAATGCGAGTGGAATGTATGCAAACAGGAACTCCAACCATTTTTTGTGGACCAATTCATGCTTCAAATCCATCAGAAGCGGAAGATTATACAGTTAACTTGATTTTACCTTGTGGGAATAGTACCACTTCTTGGAACGGAACGGCTTGGACAAACGGTTTACCAAATAATAAAAAAGCAGTAGTTTTTAATGCTAATTATTTTTCTTCAGGAATTTTAGAAGCGTGTAGTGTTACTGTAAATGGAACCGCTAATGTGATTTTTAATTCTAATCATACGTTAAAAGTTACGAATGCGGTAACGGTTGCGATAGGGGCGAGTTTAACGTTTGAAAACAATGCGAGTTTATTGCAAATTAATTCATCTGCCAACTCTGGTAATATAAAAATGAAGAGAAGATCAACTCTAATGATTCGTCAAGATTATACCGCTTGGGCTTCACCGGTTATTAGTCAACAATTATTAGCTTTTTCTCCAAATACCATTCCAACACGTTTTTATCAGTATTTGTCAACAGGTACAACAACACCAACAGCTTATCAATCGGTTACACCAACCACTAATTTTGTTTCTGGAAAAGGCTATATGATTCGAGTTGCCGACAATTGGTCACCGGTTATTCCAGCTATTTATAATGGAGAGTTTAATGGCGTTCCGTTTAATGGGAATACGTCACAAACACTAGGTGTTGGATACAATTTGTTAGGAAACCCATATCCATCTCCTTTAAATGCCAGATTATTTTTGACTGATAATCCGAATATTAACACGCTTTATTATTGGACACATACTATTCCAGCTGTAGCCGGTTTTTATCCTGTGAATAATTATGCGGCATTTACCACTTTAGGTGGCGCAGCATCAGCAGCTGGAGGTTTAATACCTTTAGATTACATTCAAGTGGGTCAAGGGTTTTTTGTAAACACGGCATCTGGCGGAACTGCTAATTTTAACAACAATCAAAGAGTTTACGGTTCTTCAAGTACGCAATTTTTTAAAACTGCATCGTTAAATGAAGAAAAACATAGAATTTGGCTGAATTTGAATGACTCCAATAATAATTACAATCAAATCTTACTAGGTTATACAAATGACGCCACAAACAATATTGACGCCACAGATGGATTAGTTTTAAACGATTCGCAATCTTTGGTGTATAATCTTATTAATAATCAGAAATATGTTATTCAAGGCCGTGAATTACCTTTTTTAGATACAGATGTAGTTCTTTTAGGTTTGAAAATTAACGAAACAGGAACGTACAACATTTCTTTCGAAAACGCCGATGGATTATTTGAAGGACAAAACATCTATTTGAAGGACAATTATACATCCACAATTCATGATATCAAGCAAAGCCCATATAGTTTTACCACACAATCAGGTGATTTTTTAGACAGATTTCAAGTAGTTTATAAAAATGATTTATTATCTATTGACGAAGAAAACAATATTGTTGTGTATTCTGATTCCAACGAAACCGTTATAAAGTCTTCCAATGAAAATATTAAAGAAATTGTGGTGTTTGATGTTTTAGGAAGAAAACTAAATAGTTTTGAAAACATTAACCTTAACATATATAGAACTAATAAAATTCAAAATCAATCTCAAACACTATTATTGAAGATTATTTTTAATTCTGGGAAAATTCTCACAAGAAAGTATTTTAAATAAAAAAACAAACCCTTTGTCGGGTGTTTTTTTTATTTAAACCGCTGTTTTTTAGTGTTTTATATGTTTCATACTTGCTTTTTATCGAAGTAATTAGACTTTTCATCAACAGAAGTTGTTTTTCGACTATTTTGTGTGCTTTGTATCGTATAATTAATTATTTTTTAACATATTATGAGTAATTTCATATTGTTAATGTTAAAAAACAAAGATTATGATAAAAAAATACAACCTAACAGCCCCATGCATCTTTATCTTACTTTTCACACAATTTAATTATGCACAAGTTGGTATTGGAACTACTAATCCTCAAGCAACTTTACACGTACAGGGAAATATACGTGTAACAAACACAAACAACACAACTACTTCAACCCAATTATTGGGAAATTGTGCACAAGGCGATGTCACCTCTATAAAAGTTGGTGATGGTCTAATGCTAAAAGACAACGAACTCTCAGCTGCAAGTGTAAGCTCACCAACAAAATATAAGATTGCTGCAATTCCAATAATCACAATTGCACCAAACCAAAATTTTGACAATGTGAATCTTGACTTAAGTGGATCGAATTTAGACATTGTCATTTTCAGAATGGGTCCATTACACAACTATACCATTTCTGGAATAACAGGAGGAACGGACGGAAGACATTTAATTATTTATAATTCCAGCGCAGTAAACCTAACTATAAACAGCATGAGTTCTTCCATTCCTATTAACAATATTGATACTTTAGGTTCTTCAACTTCAACATCTGGAGTAGGTACAATTGAGTTTGTATATGATGGAACTTTAGCAAAATGGATTGTAATTAATATCAGGAATTAAAATGAAAATAGTCAAGAAGAAATATTTTATCGAACAAATTTTTTAAAAACCATTACTTACAACATAAAGTGATGGTTTTTTTATTGCGATATAAGTAACTTTTATCGTTTACCTTTTGCCTTTTTACTTATTATCATTACTTTCGCAGATTGATTTTAGAAAGCGACAAAATGAGCACAAAATTTACTGAATACAAAGGACTTGACTTACCAACAGTAGCATCAGAAGTTCTTGATTTTTGGAAAAAAAACAACATCTTTGAAAAAAGTGTAACTACTCGTGAAGGAAACCAACCGTATGTGTTTTTTGAAGGACCACCTTCGGCAAACGGATTACCTGGTATTCATCACGTGATGGCGCGTGCAATTAAAGATATTTTTTGTCGTTATAAAACTCAAAAAGGTTTCCAAGTTAAGCGTAAAGCGGGTTGGGATACTCACGGTTTACCTGTAGAATTAGGTACCGAAAAAGAATTAGGCATCACCAAAGAAGATATCGGAAAAACCATTTCAATTACTGAATATAACGAAGCGTGTAAAAAAACCGTAATGCGTTATACCGACGTGTGGAATGACTTAACCGAAAAAATGGGTTATTGGGTTGATATGGAAGATCCATATGTGACGTACAAATCAAAATACATGGAATCGGTTTGGTGGTTGTTAAAACAAATTTATAATAAAGATTTGTTGTATAAAGGCTATACAATTCAACCATATTCGCCAAAAGCAGGAACAGGTTTGTCTTCTCACGAAGTAAATCAACCCGGTTCGTATCGTGATGTTACAGACACGACTGTTGTAGCGCAATTCAAAACTAAAAATGAAACGTTGCCGAGTTTCTTACAAAACTTTGGTGATGTTCATATCTTAGCTTGGACAACAACGCCTTGGACTTTGCCAAGTAACACGGCTTTAACGGTTGGACCAAAAATAGATTATGCTTTGGTTGAAACTTTCAATCAATATACTTTCCGTCCGATGAAAGTTATTTTAGCTAAGAATTTAGTTGGAAAACAATTTGGAAAAGGATTTTTTGCTTCAACTGAACCTTCAGATTTTGAAAATTTCAAAGAAGGTGATAAAAATATTCCATATCAAATTTTAACCGAATGTAAAGGTGCTGATTTAGTTGGAATTCGTTACGAACAATTATTGCCTTGGGCATTACCATATCAAACACCAGAAAACGCTTTTAGAGTAATTTCTGGAGATTTCGTAACTACAGAAGATGGAACTGGAGTAGTTCATACGGCGCCTACTTTTGGAGCGGATGATGCGAAAGTAGCAAAAGAAGCTACACCAGAAGTACCACCAATGTTGGTTTTAGACGAAAACGGAAATGCTGTTCCTTTAGTGGATTTACAAGGAAGATTCATCCAAAATTTAGGTGAATATTCTGGAAAATACGTGAAGAACGAATATTATAACGATGGTGAAGCGCCAGAACGTTCAGTAGATGTTGAAATCGCTATTCAGTTAAAAGAAGAAAACAAAGCCTTCAAGGTAGAAAAATACGTGCACAGTTACCCACATTGTTGGAGAACAGACAAACCAATTTTATATTATCCGTTAGATTCTTGGTTCATTAAAGTAACTGAGGTGAAAGACAGAATGTTCGACTTAAACGAAACCATCAACTGGAAGCCAAAAGCAACTGGTGAAGGTCGTTTCGGAAATTGGTTGAAAAACGCCAACGATTGGAACTTATCTCGTTCAAGATATTGGGGAATTCCATTACCATTATGGAGAAATGACGAAGGAACAGAAACCATCTGTGTAGGTTCTGTAGAAGAATTATATAACGAAATTGAAAAATCAATTGCTGCTGGTTTCATGACTGAAAATCCATTCAAAGGATTCGAAATCGGAAACATGGCAGAAACAAATTACGATTTAGTCGATTTACATAAAAATGTGGTGGATGAAATTGTATTGGTTTCAGCATCGGGCAAACCAATGAACCGTGAAAGCGATTTAATTGATGTTTGGTTCGATTCTGGTTCGATGCCTTATGCACAATGGCATTATCCTTTCGAAAACAAAGATAAAATAGATGAAAACAAAGATTTCCCTGCCGATTTTATTGCAGAAGGAGTAGACCAAACTCGTGGTTGGTTTTATACGTTACACGCTATTTCGACGTTAGTTTTCGATAAAGTAGCCTATAAAAATGTAGTGTCTAATGGTTTAGTATTGGATAAAAACGGACAAAAAATGTCGAAACGTTTAGGTAATGCTGCCGATCCGTTTGAGACTTTAGCCGAATATGGTCCGGATGCAACACGTTGGTACATGATTTCAAATGCCAATCCGTGGGACAATTTAAAATTCGATTTAGAAGGAATTGCTGAGGTGCGACGTAAATTCTTCGGAACTTTGTATAACACGTATTCTTTCTTTGGTTTATATGCGAATATTGACGGTTTTACCTATAGTGAAGCGGAAGTTCCATTAGCAGAAAGACCAGAAATTGACCGTTGGATTTTATCGGAATTACACACGCTTATTCAAGTTGTTGATGAAGCATATGCGGATTACGAACCAACTCGTGCAACAAGAGCCATTTCCGACTTCGTACAAGAGAATTTAAGTAACTGGTATGTGCGTTTATGTCGTCGTAGATTCTGGAAAGGTGAGTACGCGCAAGACAAAATTGCGGCTTATCAGACGCTTTATACCTGTTTAGAAACGGTTGCTAAGTTATCGGCACCGGTTGCGCCATTCTTTATGGACAAGCTATATAAAGACCTGAATGCCACAACTAACAAGGAAAGTTTTGAAAGTATTCACTTAGCTAACTTCCCAGTTTCAGTTGAAAACTTTGTTGATAAATCACTAGAAAGTAGAATGCAGAAGGCGCAAACGATTTCTTCATTGGTTTTATCATTGCGTAAGAAAGAAATGATTAAAGTGCGTCAGCCGTTACAAAGAGTAATGATTCCAGTGCTTGACGAGGTTTTCAAAGCAGAAATTTTAGCAATTGAAGACTTAATTATGGCCGAAGTTAACGTAAAAGAAATAGAGTTATTAGAAGACGCTTCAGGCGTGTTAGTGAAGCAAATTAAGCCTAATTTTAAAGCCTTAGGACCACGTTTCGGTAAGGATATGGGCTTGATTGCCAAAGAGATACAAGATTTTTCTCAAGAACAGATTAATGAATTAGACAAAACAGGCGAAATAACGATTGTTAGTTCGGAAAAAAGTATTACTTTAACAATCGAAGATGTAGAGATTTCGTCTCAAGATATCCCAGGTTGGTTAGTAGCCAATTCGAACGGAATTACAGTTGCTTTAGATATTACAATTTCTGATGAATTACGTAAAGAAGGGATAGCGAGAGAGTTAGTCAACAGAATTCAAAATATCCGTAAGGATTCTGGTTTTGAAGTTACAGATAAGATTAAAGTTCAAATTCAAAATAATGATACTATTGAACAAGCCGTAACCGCAAATTTATCGTATATAAAATCAGAAACACTTACAAATGAACTAGTTTTTGTATCAGAAATCAATAATGGTACGGAAATTGAGTTCGATGAGCTAAAAACAATAATATTAATTTCAAAATAATCGAAATTATGGTAGATGAAAAAATAAGATTCTCAGATGCAGAATTAGCAGAATTTAAAGAGCTAATTAATTCAAAATTAGATAAAGCTAAAATCGATTTAGATTTGATAAAGAGTGCTTATTTAAATGATTCCAATAACGGGACTGACGATACTTCGCCAACATTTAAAGCTTTCGAAGAAGGAAGTGAAACAATGAGTAAAGAAGCGAATTCGCAATTAGCTATTCGTCAGGAGAAATTCATTCGTGATTTAAAAAACGCTTTAATACGTATTGAAAACAAAACGTATGGCTTGTGTAAAGTAACAGGAAAATTAATCAACAAAGAAAGATTAAAAATTGTTCCTCACGCCACTATGAGCATCGAAGCCAAAAATTTACAGCGTTAAAAAACGTTAATAAATATACAAACGCTCCTTAGGGGGCGTTTTTTATTAGTTAAAATTCCTACTTTTGCACAAACAATAAAAAAAATGAACTTAAAAAAAGCCTATTTATTTGTATTTCTAATCTTATTAATTGATCAAGTAAGTAAAATATATATCAAAACCAATTTCTATCTTAACGAACAAGTTAAAGTGTTCGATTGGTTTAGAATTTACTTTGTGGAAAACGAAGGAATGGCTTGGGGTGCAGAAATTCCAGGAGCTTATGGAAAATTGTTTTTAACTGTTTTCAGAATCTTTGCTGTTGGAGGTATTTCTTGGTGGCTGTATGATTCTATTAAAAAAGGCTTATCAAATTATTTAACTTTCGCCATTACCTTAATTTTAGCTGGAGCGATTGGAAATATTATTGATTCGGTATTTTATGGTGTCATTTTCAACGACAGTTATAGTCAAGTGGCTACGATGTTTTCTAATGAACCTTACGGAACTTGGTTTCACGGTGAAGTGGTAGATATGTTATATTTTCCAATTATTAAAGATATTCCAATGCCAGAATGGGTGCCATTTATTGGCGGAAAACCATTTACTTTTTTCAATGCAATTTTCAATATTGCCGATGTAGCCATTTCAACGGGTTTTGGAATTTTAATCGTATTTAATAAAAGATGTTTTAAAGAAGCATAAAAGGTATATAATATTAATAAAACCAGTTAAACTTAAGTGTTTAACTGGTTTTTTTGTTTTTGTCATTTCTACGTAAGGAGAAATCATAAATGTGTTTGGTTTGTTTAAGTAAATTCAGAAATTGTATTTTTAAGTAGATTTTAATATTTATTTATTCCTATTTTAAATAATCATATCGTAAATTTGCCACAAATATTTATGATATGTTCGATGTTCAGAAAATAAGAGCACAATTTCCAATATTGTCACAAACCGTAAACGGAAAACCATTAGTGTATTTTGATAACGGCGCGACTTCGCAAAAACCTCAAGTAGTAATTGATAGCATTGTCGATTATTATTCCAAATACAACGCTAATATTCATCGTGGTGTTCATACTTTGAGTCAGTTGGCGACGGATGCGTATGAAGAAGCGCGTTTTAAAATTCAAAATCATTTTAATGCGAAACATTCCTACGAGATTATTTTGACTTCTGGAACTACCGAAAGTATTAATTTAGTTGCGAATGGCTTTGCTTCTTTATTAGAAAAAGGGGATGAAATTATCGTTTCAGCATTAGAACATCACAGTAATATTGTGCCTTGGCAAATGTTATGCGAACATACAGGTGCGATTTTAAAAGTCATTCCGATGAGTATTCATGGCGAATTAATTATGTCTGAATACGATAAGCTATTATCAAACAAAACCAAATTAGTTTTCTGTAATCACATTTCAAATGCTTTAGGAACGTTAAATCCTATCGAAGAAATTATTTCAAAAGCACACGCAGTTGGTGCAGCGGTTTTAATTGACGGCGCACAATCTTGTCCGCATATTAAACCTGATGTTCAAGCGTTAGATATTGATTTTTATGTGACTTCGGCGCACAAAATGTGTGGGCCAACTGGAGTAGGAATGTTATATGGAAAAGAAGAATGGTTACGCAAATTACCACCATACAAAGGCGGTGGAGAAATGATTGCAACCGTGACTTTTGAAAAAACTACATATGCTGATTTACCTCATAAATTTGAAGCAGGAACACCAAATATTTGTGGTGGAATTGCTTTCGGAGCAGCGATTGATTATATGAATGAAGTTGGTTTTGATAACATCGCCAAACACGAACATGAACTATTAGTTTACGGAACAAAAAGATTACAAGAAATTGAAGGAGTAACGATTTATGGTCCAACCGATTTAAATAAGAAAGCTTCGGTAATTTCTTTCAACATCGAAAATATTCATCCGTATGACATTGGCACGATTATAGATAAATTAGGTATAGCGGTGCGTACTGGTCATCATTGTGCGCAACCGATTATGGACTTTTTCAAAATTCCGGGTACAATAAGAGCTAGTTTTGCCTTTTATAATACTAAAGAAGAAATTGATATATTTGTAGAAGCCGTTAAAAAAGCAAAAATGATGTTATCTTAAATGAACTAATCATCGTATAACATATACTTTTTAAAACAGAAAAACTTATATGACTTATATGTTAAAAAAATTACAGATTATGAAAGCAATTACAATATTAGCAGCAATCGCCATTACAATTACGAGTTGTAACTGTCAAAAAAAAGCAACAGATTCTAATGTTGTAGCGAATAGTGACGCAGTAAAAGATGCGGTTTTAAACAATAAAACACAAAGTAATGTGCCAACTATTTATTATGAAGCAAGTACGAGAGGTTTCTTTACAGCAATTAAAGTAGAAAACAGAATATTATACACCACTAAAGAAAGAGATTTCAAAGAATATTCAAATAAAATTGAAATTTCAGACGCAGATTGGGCTGTAATTTCGGAATTAGCAACTGCTGTTGATTTAGAAAAAGTGAAAGATTTGAAATGGCCTACAGAAAAAAGACATTATGATGGTGCCGCTCATGCGAATATTATTTTCGAATATAAAGGAGTGAAATATCCAGCGAATGGTTTTGATCATGGTTTCCCACCTGTAGAAATAGAAAAATTAGTAAATAAAATTACAAAATTAGCAGAAAAAGAATAATGACAATACAAGAAATACAAAACGAAATTGTTGACGAATTTTCAATGTTCGACGATTGGATGGAACGTTACGAATACATTATTGAATTAGGTAAAGGTTTGCCCATAATTGAAGAACAATACAAAACAGAAGATAACCTTATTAAAGGTTGCCAATCTAAAGTTTGGGTTCACGCCGAAGAAAAAGACGGAAATGTTGTTTTTTCTGCAGATAGCGATGCTATTTTAACCAAAGGAATTATTGCGATATTAATTCGTGCTTTTTCGAACCAAACTCCAGCCGCTATTTTAGCTGCAAATACTGATTTTGTGGACGAAATTGGACTAAAAGAACATCTTTCTGCCACTCGTGCTAACGGTTTGGTTTCGATGATTAAAAAAATAAAAATGTATGCCTTAGCTTTTGAAGCAAGACAATAAAACTAAATAAAATGGAAGAATTTAAAGACGAAGTAAACTTAGGTGAAGATGTAGTAAGAGTATTAAAAGGAATCTATGATCCAGAAATTCCTGTTGATATTTACGAATTAGGTTTAATTTACGATGTAATGATTAACGAAGATAATGAGGTTAAAATTTTAATGACATTAACTTCGCCAAATTGCCCTGTTGCCGAAACTTTACCAAAAGAAGTGGAAGATAAAGTAACAAAAATTGATACGATTAAATCTTGTGAAGTAGAAATTACTTTTGATCCGCCTTGGAGCAAAGATTTAATGAGTGAAGAAGCAAAATTAGAATTAGGAATGCTTTAATTTAGTTCCAATTTATGGATGAAATAGTAAATAAAGTTGCCAACAGTAAGTTAATAGTTTTCGATTTAGAAGATTATTATCCAGATGATCATGTGATTGCATTAGACATTTCGCAATGGTTGTTTGGTGGTTTTATTTTAAAAGAAACAGAATTTAGAGAACAATTAAAAAATACAGATTGGTCTTTGTATGAAGATAAATACGTGGCTTTATATTGTTCTGAAGATGCGATATTACCGGCTTGGGCTTACACCTTAGTAGCAGTTCATTTAGCGCCATTTGCTTTAAAAGTTATTCAAGGTGATAAAAAAATGGCGGTTATCGATTGGTATCAAGACATTTTAAATAAATTAGATTACACAGAATATTTTGAGAAACCTTTAATTTTAAAAGGTTGTTCGAAGAAAGAAGTTCCGAATGAAGTGTACACATTAGCGATTCAAAAACTAATGAAAGTATCAAAAAGTATTATGTTTGGCGAAGCGTGTTCTGCGGTTCCATTGTTCAAGAAGAAATAATTCGAAAACATAAAAAAAACCAGTCAAGTTTATATTTGACTGGTTTTTTTTATTTATTGTCATTGCTTCGCCTGTTCGAGCAAAGCTCTCGGGTCTGAACTTGTTTCAGTATCTAATCTTCAGTTTCTTCATCTTCTTCTTCCTCAATCACATCTTTATAATCTGGATATAAAAACTTATTATATGGAAAACGACTGATATGAATAGCTCTTACAGCTTCATATAATTTTTCTCTAAATGCTTCAAAGTTTAATTTGTCTGTTGCTGAAATAAATAAGGTGTTATTTTCACCTAAATTACTCATCCAAGTTCTTTCCCAATCTTGAAGAGAGAAGTTTTTAGTGGTTTTTTCAATCGTTTCATCGCTTTCATCAATCTTCACATATTTGTAAGCATCAATTTTATTGAAAACCATGATAGTTGGTTTATCCGCGCTTTTAATGTCTAATAAAATTTTGTTTACCGCGGCAATATGATCTTCAAATTCAGGATGAGAAATATCTACAACATGTAATAATAAATCGGCTTCTCTAACTTCATCAAGCGTACTTTTAAACGAATCGACTAATTGAGTAGGTAATTTTCTAATGAAACCAACTGTATCAGAAAGTAAGAAAGGTAAATTCTTAATCACCGTTTTTCTAACCGTAGTATCAAGCGTAGCGAATAGTTTGTTTTCTACAAAAACTTCACTTTTTCCAACCGCATTCATTAAAGTCGATTTTCCAACATTCGTATAACCTACTAAAGCCACACGAACCATCGCACCACGATTACCTCTTTGGGTCGACATTTGTTTATCGATAACTTTAATTTTTTCTTTCAATAGCGAAATTCGATCACGAACGATACGTCTATCTGTTTCAATTTCCGTTTCTCCAGGTCCACGCATTCCAATTCCACCTCGTTGACGTTCTAAGTGTGTCCACATTCCTGTTAATCGTGGTAATAAATATTGGCATTGCGCCAATTCTACTTGCGTTCTGGCGTATGAAGTTTCGGCACGTTGTGCAAAAATATCTAAGATTAAATTGGTTCGGTCTAAAACCTTACAATCTAATTCTCTCGTAATATTTTTTTGTTGAGAAGGCGTTAATTCATCATCAAAGATTACAGAATTAATATCGTGCTCTTTGATATAGGTTTTTATCTCTTCTAATTTTCCTGTTCCAACGAATGTTTTTGGATGTGGTTTATCGGTTTTTTGAGAAAATCGTTTTACAACCTCTCCACCAGCTGTAAATGTTAAAAATTCCAACTCATCAAGGTATTCTGTCAATTTTTCTTCATTTTGGTTTTGAGTAACAATCCCAACAATAGCGGTCCTTTCAAAGGAATGTTTTTCAATTTCTAGCATTGATTTTTAAAATTTTCACAAAAATAGCCAATAATTTTCAATAAATAACAATGCTGTTTTTTATCGATTTTTAATGTATTATGTCGATTAATTTAGCTTAGGGACATATACTCATTACATTTGTTGATGATTATATAAACTTAAACACACACAAATATAATGAAAAAATTACTCTTATTTTTCTTGTTGTTGTCTGGTTATGGAGTTTTTGGACAAGCATTGACTGAAAACTTTGAAGGCGCAGCATTTCCACCAACAGGTTGGACATTTTTTGAAACGGGTACTGGTTTACCTACTGGACCAAGTTGGGCAGAAACAAATCTTACCACATTAACTTATCAAGCTACTGGTAAATCTGCTTACATGAACAGAGAAAATGTAACCTCTGGCTTAGCCATTGACTGGTTAGTTACGAGACAAGTTACAGTACCAGCAAATGGACAGTTACGTTTTTACACGAAAACAGTTCAAGTTGGTTTTCAAGGTACTTTGTATGATATAAAAATATCATCAGCTTCTCAAACGAACCCTGCTGATTTTACAACAATTCAATCTTGGGATGATTTTACATTAACCACAACAAATAACGTTTATGAAGAAAAAGTAATAGACATTCCTGCAGCTTATCCTGCTGGATCGCAAATTTATATTGCTTTTGTAATGTCTGGAGACTTTGGTGATAGATGGTTAGTTGATGAAGTAAATGTTGTAGAAAAATGTAAAACACCTATCGGGCCGTTATCTACTTCTAATGAATCTACTACTTCAGCACAATTAAGTTGGGGTACACCTGCTGGTGCTGGTATTACACAATGGGAAGTTCAGGTTGTTGAGGCTGCTTTACCTTTTACAGATGGTTCGGTACTTACCCAAACCGCAAATACAAATGTTAACTATCTTTTTACTGGATTACAAGCAAATAAACTTTACAAATTTCAAGTTCGTTCCGTATGTACTAGTGGTTTTGAAAGTGATTGGTTTGGACCAAGAAATTTTGAAACATCTTCTTATGGAGATACTTGTGGAGGACCAATTGTTATAGGTAGTTTACCATATCAAACGACTGATAATACAGCGAATTATTTAGATACCAACGATATTAATCCAGGTACTGCATGTACAACTCAATCTTCAAATTATATGGAAGGTAATGATGTTTTTTATTCTTTTACACCTAATTTCACAGGGAATATAAACATAAATTTATCTCCAACTGCTACTTTTTCAAGTGTATACATTTCAAGTGCTTGTCCAGTTACAGCTGGAACGTGTTTAGGAGGTAGAGGAAATAGTAATGCAAACCCTAGAATTTTAGGGCCAATTGCAGTAACATCTGGCACAACGTATTATATAACGGTTTCTTCTTATGTTGGTGCATCACCTTTAAGTACAAATCAAACTGTTGGTTATACATTAACAATTCAACAAGTTTTCTGTAATCAACCAACAGCATTAACAGCAACTGGTATTACAAGTACCTCTGCTAATTTGTCATGGGCAGCAGCAGCGGGAACTACACAATGGCAATATTCAGTTGGAGCTGCTCCTTATGGATTGCCTACTGGTACAGGATTTCCAATAGCAACAACAAATACAGGAACTCCAGTAACAGGAATTCCTGGTATTACTTATCAATATTATGTTCGTGCAGATTGTAACGACGGAAATTATAGTATTTGGTCGGGACCATTTTCTTATACATTACCACAAGTTGCAACACCTTTAAATTTCACAGATGGTTTTGAAACTTTAACAGGTTGGACATTAAATAATGCCACACAACCAAATAAATGGGCTGTTGGAACAGGTATTAATAATGGTGGTACACATGCCTTATATATTACAGATACAAACGGCGCTACAAATACATATAATAATGTTGTTACTTCTGTATCACATGCTTATAAAGATTTTGTGATTCCTGCTGGGGCGACGCAATTGGATTTCACATTTGATTGGCGTTCTTTAGGAGAAGCGGCAGATTATTTAAGAGTTTGGACAGTTCCTGCAGCTACAGTAATAACTGCTGGGACGGCAATAACTTCTTCTGTAAATAAAATACAAGTTGGTGGCAATTTAACATCAATGCCAAATTTTACAACTCAAAATTATACGGTTAATGCTGCTCCATATGCTGGAGGTAATATGCGTTTGGTTTTTGAATGGATAAATGATCCAACAAATGGAAATCAGCCACCAGCTGCAATTGATAACATAAAATTAGATTTAGTTACTTGTCCGAAACCTATGAATCCGACAATTACTAATATTAATTACAATAATGCTCAATTAAATTGGGCCAATGGAGCTACAGAAACAGAATGGGAAGTATTGGTTTTACCAGCAGGCTCACCAGCACCAACTGCAACTTCTGTTGGAATGCCAGCTTTTACAAACCCATTTGTTATTCCAGGATTAGATTCAGTAACTTGTTATGATGTATATGTTAGAGCAAAATGTGGACTTACAGAAGTTAGTTTTTGGTCAGTCGTTACTAGTTTTTGTACAACACCTCACTATTGTGCTGGAGATCATTTTTATGATACAGGAGGAGTAACGGGGAATTATACAAATAATCAGAATGTGACAACAACAATTTGTCCAGATAACGCAGGAAATGTTGTTACAGTAATTTTTAATGATTTTGATTTAGCGGCAGGTGATCAGTTAATAATTAGAAATGGTAATTTACCAACTTCACCAATTCTTGGAACATATACTGGTTCAACTTTACCACCATCATTTACTGCAACAACAGCTAGTGGTTGTTTAACATTTGTATTTACATCTGATGGGTTTACTACAAATACGGGATGGGATGCTACAATTTATTGTACACCGCCAATTACATGTCCGAAACCAATTACATTAACTGTAACAAATATTACAACTACATCTGCTCAACTTGGTTGGACAGAAACAGGAACCGCAACACAATGGGAAGTTTTAGCTTTACCAATGGGTTCAGCTGTTCCAGCACCTGGAACTCCTGGGATATTTGCAGGTACAAATCCATTTGTATTAAGTCCATTAACACCAGGTACTGCTTATACTTTCTTTGTTAGAGCAATTTGTTCTCCAACGGATGCAAGTTTTTGGTCAAACGGAACAACATTCTCAACAAAACCAATTAATGATGAATGTGCTGCTGCAATAAATGTATTAGTAAATAATGATATTGACTGTGCTTTAGTTACTGCAGGAACAATAACAGGAGCGACTAATTCTGGTGCGCCAACATCAACATGTGGTGGTACAACTAATAATGACACCTGGTTTTCATTTACAGCTTCTTCAACAGCTCAAATAATAAACTTTAATAATATTGTAGGAAATACAACAGATTTAAGCCATGCTGTATATTCTGGTTCTTGTGGTGCCTTGACGTTACTATATTGTGAAACAAATAATTTTAGCTATAACAATACATTTGTTGCCAATCAAACATATTATATCAGAGTTTGGTCTGAAACAACTGGTCCAAATCAGGTTGCATCATTTAATCTTTGTGTAAATAAAGTATTACCTCCAATCTTTGCAGAAAATTCTTCAACTATTGCAGTACCTACAACATATACTGTTGAACAATTAGTTACTGATGTTTTGGTTACTTCACCATGTGGAATTGTTTCAAACATTACTTCATCTACAGGTACAAATTTTGGCGATGTAAATGGAATAGGTTATTTTAGTAAAAATGGTTCGTCATTTGGATTAAACGAAGGAATTATTTTAGCAACTCGTTCAGCAGATACTTGTGATGGACCAAACATTAATAATTTTTCTCAAGGTGGTTTTGGATGGCCAGGAGACGCGCAATTACTTGCTTATATGCAATCTACAGGTCAAACAGGAACCTATAATAATTCTTCAGTTTTAGAATTTGATTTTGTGCCAATTGCTGATCAAATTAAATTTGATTTCATATTTGCTTCTGATGAATACGGAACTTATCAATGTACGTTCTCTGATGCCTTTGCCTTTTTCTTAACGGATTTAGGAACAGGTGTAACAACTAACTTAGCGGTTATCCCAGGTACTTCACCAGCTGTTCCAGTAGCAGTAACTACTATTAGAAAAGCGGAATTTAATTCAGGTTGTTCTTCTGAAAACCCAACTTATTTTGATAAGTTTTATGGTGATGGATTTCCTCAAGATGGTTTACCAGACGTAATTGCTCCAACAGATTTTAAAGGTTATACTGTACCAATGTCTGCAACAGGAACAGTTATACCAGGTCAAACATATCACATGAAATTTGTGGTTGGTGATAGAAATGATACTTCATTTGATAGTGCCGTTTTCTTAAGTAAATTTGATATTGGAAATGTTAATTTAGGAACTGATTTAACAGTAAATGGTAATAGCGCTTTATGTGCTGGTCAATCATATACTATTAATAGTGGATTAACTGCACCACCATATGGTTTCACTTGGTACTATCAGGCTCCTAGTACATCAACATTTGTTGAAATGGTAGGAGAAACAGCACCAACATTAAATGTTACTCTTCCTGGAGAATATAAATTAGTTGCACAATATATAGGATCTGCTTGTGTAGGTGAAGATACAATTGTAGTAGAGTTTTACCCTGATTTAGTTCTTATCACACCAGAACCAAATGATTTATCAATCTGTTCAACTAATCCGGCAGTTTTTGATTTAACTCAAAATACACCTGTAGTTACTGCAAATTTTGCTACACCTTCAGATTATCAAGTGACTTATTATTTAACTCAAGCTGATGCTATTGCTGGAATAAATGCAATTTCTAATCCTAGTACTTATACTAATGTAACCAACCCACAAACTATTTGGGTAAGAATTTATAGCACAGTTACGTTTTGTGCTGGGATTAAAAACTTTGAAATTGAAGTGGTTTCACCTCCAAGTGCTGATATCACTTACACTGGTTCTCCTTATTGTTTTAATGATGGAGCGGCAAATGTTACAATAACAGGCTCAACAGGCGGAACGTATTCAATTGTTGGAAGTCCATTAAACATTTCAGTTAATAGCACAGGAACAGTAACTTGGAATAACCAAATTACACCCGGTACTTACACCATTAACTATGCAATAGGTTCAGGAGCTTGTTCTTCAAGTGATTCAACTACTTTAACTATTGGATCTCCAATTACGGCATCATTTACAAGTGGTAATACTACTATTTGTGATGGTAACACTACTGCAATTGCAATTACTGGTACTCCAGGAGCTACAATTACTTATAATGATGGAAGTTCAAATCAAACAGTAGTTTTAGATGTTTCAGGAAACGGAACAATTAACCATTCTGGTGGAACTAAAACATATACTTTAGTGAGTATGAATTTAGGAAGTTGTACGCTTACGCTGAGTGGAACTGTAATTATTACGGTCAATTCATTTGATTTTGATATTACAGGAAAATGTGATGGAAGTCAGTTTGTTTTAACGGCTAATGTGAGCAATCCTCAAAACTATAGTTTTGAATGGACAAATGATTCAAATATAGTTGTAGGTTCAAACCCAACTCTTCCAATAAATGAACCAGGAACTTATACTTGTACAGTTACTAATTTATCAGGATTTGTTTGTTCAACGGAAGTTTCTGAATTATTCGATAATATTTTCTGCCAAATCCAAAAAGGTATTTCACCAAACTCGGATGGTTTGAATGATTATTTAGAGTTAGTTGCTAATAAGGTTGAGATTTTCAACAGATACGGTAAGGAAGTTTATACTAAGACGAATTACAATAATGATTGGCGAGGTCAGTTTAACGGGGGTGGAGAAATGCCAGACGGGACTTACTATTATGTTATTGAATTAGTTTCTGGAGAGAAGAAAACAGGTTGGATTTATATAAATAGAGAACAATAAGAAAGAGAATAATTCTACTCTTTTATCAAGAAGGTAAGAGAGTAGATTTTATTAAACAACATCAATATGAGAAAAATATATTTAGGTTTATTGTTGAGCATTGGGTTCTTTTCGGAGGTATCTGCGCAACAAGATCCACATTATACACAATACATGTATAATATGAGTGTAATGAACCCTGCTTATGCTGGTAGTAAAGAGAATTTATCAATGGGTCTTTTACACAGAAGACAATGGATAGAATTGGAAGACGCACCAACAACGAGTACTTTTTTTGGACATAGTCCAGTTGGAAAAAACGTAGGTTTAGGATTGTCTGTTATTTCGGATAAGATTGGGCCAGTAGAAGAGAACAACGTTTATGGAGACTTCTCTTACACTTTAAAATTAGGAGGTGAGCACAAATTAGCCTTAGGATTAAAAGCGGGATTAACCTTGCACAATGTTGATTATTTAACAGAAATTTCACCTAGTTTACCAGATCCAAATGATGATGCTTTTGCACAAAATGTAAGCAATAGTTATTTCAACTTTGGTACTGGAGCTTTTTACTATACGAACAAATACTACTTAGGGATTTCTGTTCCGAATATGTTAAAAGCAGAACATTTAGATTTTGATGGTAGAACATATGGTAACGAATCGAGCCATTATTTTTTAACAGGAGGATATGTTTTTGATATTAATGAAAACGTAAAATTCAAGCCTTTCTTTATGGCGAAATCATCGTTTGAGGCGCCAGCTTCTTTAGATGTTTCAACTAACTTTATGTTTAAGGAGAAGTTTGAAATTGGAGCCACTTATAGAATTGACGACAGTTTTGGCGCTATGGTAAATTATGCCATTACACCATCGTTAAAAATTGGATATGCTTACGATCATATCGTTTCAGATTTAAAAGTAACAACACCATCATCTCACGAGGTAATTTTGTTGTTTGATGTTAACTTTAGCAAAAAAGTATCACGTTCTCCTCGTTATTTTTAATCTATCCAACAAAGAAAAATACATATGAAAAATATATATATACTAGCAGGTGCTTTATTTCTTTCGACAGGATTAATGGCACAAAATAAAGATACTAAAGAAGCAGACAAATTATACGACAGATTGGAGTATGTTGACGCCGCTAAGGCTTATTCAAAATTGGTTGAGAAAGGTAAAGCTGACGGATACGTATACAAACAATTGGGAGATAGTTACTTCAATGTTTTTAATACAAAAGAAGCCGTAACGTGGTATGCTAAAGCAGTAGAATCACAACAAGATGCAGAAACACACTTTAGATATGCTCAAATGCTAAAAGCAGAAGGGAACACTAAAACTGCAGATGCTCAAATGGAACAATTTGCAAAAATGGAACCAAATGATGCCAGAGCGAAAGCGTTTAAAAACAATCCGAACTATTTAACACAATTAAAAAATCAAAGCAAGCAATACGACGCTGTAAAATCAGATGTAAGTAGTGATAAAGCGGACTTTGGAGCCGTGTTAACCAATAATAATGAAGTGTTTTTCGCAAGTGCTAGAAACACAGCAAGAAGAGAAAGCGGTATGGACGACCAGCCGTATTTAGATTTATACAAAGCTACAAGAAATGCGGACGGAACTTTAAGTCAAGCTACAGAAGTGGCGGAGTTAAATACAAAATGGCATGACGGACCAGCAGCTATTTCGGCAGATGGAAACACCATGTACTACGGAAGTGAAAGTTTCAACGAAAGTGAATTCCAAAAAGATAAAGCAAAAAAACTGAAATTTGGTCAAATTTATTTGTATAAAGCAACTAAAGGTGGTGAAAATTGGACAAAAGGACAACCTTTACCATTTAATAGTAAAGACTACTCGGTAAGAAACCCAAGTATCAGTAAAGACGGAAAAACATTATATTTTTCTTCTGATATGCCAGGTGGATTAGGTGGAGAAGATATTTGGAAAGTAAGCGTGGATGGTGATACATATGGAACACCAGAAAACTTAGGCGCAAATGTAAACACAGAAGCCAACGAAAGTTTTCCATCAATCCAAGATGATAATATTTTATTTTTCTCATCAAACGGAAGACAAGGATTTGGTGGATACGATGCGTTCAAATACAACACCAACACAAACGAAAAAGCGAGCAATCTTGGTGAGCCAGTAAACTCACAAAAAGACGATTTCTCGTTTTCGTACAACTTACAAAAAAATGTAGGTTACTTCTCAAGTAACAGAGAAGGTAATGACGATATTTATCAAGCTAACGCCGTTTGTGGAGTAGACGCAACTGTAGTTGTTCAAGATGCGGATAATGGAAGATTACTTTCGAACGCTAACGTTACTTTAGTAAACAATAAAGGAATCGAAAAAGGAAGTCAAGTTTCAAACGATATGGGAGAAACGAAATTCGGATTGGCGTGTGATGAAGTTGCCAATTTCAATGCTTCAAGATCTGGTTATGAAAACGGAACAGCTACGATGGAGAAATCTCCAAATGGAGCGAAAACAATTGTGGTTAAGTTAACACCAATTAGACCAATCATTACAGAAAGAGAAGTTATTTTACAACCAATTTACTTCGAATACAACAAATCTAACATCACAGCACAAGGCGCAGAAGAGTTAGACAAGTTAGTAAAAGTAATGAACGAATATCCAAACATGGTTATCGATGCGAAATCGCACACGGATAATCGTGGAGCAGATAACTACAACTTGAAATTATCGGACAGAAGAGCAAAATCTACCGTTCAATATATTGTTTCAAAAGGAATCGCTAAAAACAGAATTACAGGAAACGGAATGGGAGAAACGCAACCAAAAGTTCCTTGTACAGAATGTACGGAAGAAGAACATGCGCAAAACAGACGTAGTGAATTCTTGATAATTAAGAAATAAAAATAGTTTTTTATTTTACAAAACCTCTCGGAAACGGGAGGTTTTTTTGTTTTATGTGTTTTTTACCGATTATTATATGTGTTTTAACGGCTTTTCATTATCTTTTGTTAAATAAATCTTATTTTGCTTAGCTTTTTAAAAAATATTAACAAAAACCCAATAAATCAATGAAAAAAATTTACTTTTTTTTTGAAAAACTATCGACGAGTAGACTAAGTATCTTAGTTTTACTTTTTAGTTTTTTTATTTCTAGCGCGCAAACTACGATAATCTCTCCATCTGGCGATGGTGGATTTGAAAACGGTAGTACATTTGCTGCTAATGGTTGGACAAATGCAAGTTCAGCTAATAATCCCTGGGTGGTTGGTACAGCAGTTGCTGCATTACCAATAACGGGAAATTCGGCTTACATTTCAAACGATGGAGGAGTGGCAAACGCTTATACTCCAGCAAACAATGCCTCAAACTTCTTTTGGAGGGACGTAACAGTTCCTGCTGGTGAAAGTGTCATTAATCTGACCTTCAATTGGATGTGTCAAGGAGAAACTATATGGGATAATTGGCAAGTTTTTTATGCTCCAACTTCAGTTGTTCCTGTGGGTTCAACAACTCACCCTGGTTCAGGTGCAACAAATGTACCAGCTGGTATAGCAGGCGCTACATGGATAGGGAATGGTAATCTTCAAGGAACTGTTCAAACTGCTACAATTTATTTACCAGCTTCTTTAGCAGGTACAACTTTTAGGTTAATTTTCCATTGGAAAAATGACGGGACAGGAACACAACCTCCAGCAAGTATTGATAACATATCTTTGACATCAAGAATTCCTGGAAATTTTGTTTCAATAGCAACAGGTAACTATGGAGATGCTTCAACTTGGGACGCTGCTGCCGTTCCTTCTCCTGGTGATGCTGTTACAGTTACAGCAGGACATGTGGTAACAGTTAATGCTGCTGGACAAGGGGCAAATAATCTAATTGTAAATGGAACACTTGCATATGGTGTTTCACCAACTTCATTTGTTGTAAGTGGTAATTTAACAGTTAATCCAGGAGGAATTTTTAATTTATTTAATGGAACTACTGGTAAAACATTAAATGTTGCTGGAAATATTACAAATAATGGAAGAATAGACACATTTGTTGGTACAGCCAATCAATTAGTTCTAAATGGTTCAATGGTTCAAACGGTATCAGGAACTGGAGTTTTTGGTGGGACATTAGTTTCTACAACAGCAACTAACGAAGTTGGTGTAATTAGACAATTAATTTGTGCAAACACGAATGTTGCTACACCAAACATTATATGGAACGTAGATAATATTAGAATATTAGGAACTTTAAATACTACAGGTGCAAGAATTGCTTTAGGTTCTAATAAAATATATATTGGAAACTTCGCATCTATTGGAACACATACAAGTCCAGTAGGTACTGGATTTATTGGTGGGTCTATTGGTAGATTTTGGACTGCTGCTGCTACAGGTACTGCAATTACTGCAGGTACAGACCCAACAAATGCAACTTCAAGATATCCATTCTTAAGTCCAACGGGTGCACAAAGAGCTTTATATATAACGCGTTCAGCAGGTGGTGTTAATACAACAGGATATTTAACGGTTGCTTATAACAATTCTAATTCGGTTACAACTGGGCTATCAGCTGTTGATGGTGCATATACTGTAACAGATAGAGCAGATGCTAGTTGGACAATTTCATTAGAAAATGGTTATTCTACTTCTACAGCAACTCATACTCTTGTAATAGTTGCGAATAGTTTATTAAATGCTTCAACAGCTAACGTTAGAGTAATGAACGCTTCTACTTTTGTTGGAACTCATCAAGGAGGTACAATAACTCCTGGAGGCCAAAGAATTGGAATTACTACTGCTCAATTAACAGGTGGTGCATTTTATTTAGGTTTAAATTCTGCAGAAATATCAAATTCATCAATTACTTCAGGTGATTGGAATAATGCTTCAACTTGGAGTAAAGGAACTGTTCCGGTTTGTGCTGATGGAGTATTGATTAGTCCAGGTCATACAGTTACTGTTAATAGTGTTGGAAATTTTGCTTCGAATACAACAATTTCAAACACCGCAACATTAGTGGTTTCTTCAGGAGATTTAACTATTGGATGTACTAATAACAATACTCCTTTAACAAATAATGGAACATTAACTGTTTCAGGAGGAACATTAACGGTTAATGGAAATATTAATAATGCACTTGCAACGTCAGTATTTAATCAATCTGGAGGAGCAATTGTATTAGATGGAAATTCAGGTATTGTTGCTACATCTGTGGCGAGTGCTACTAGTATTTTTAATTCTGAGTCAACAAATGTAAATTTAATTGGTGGTACTTTAACTTTTGTAGATCCACACGCGAGTGTAACTTCAGGAAGTAATTTAGTAATTAGATTGAATAATGCTACAGTTTCAACAGTTTCTTTAGCGGCATCTCCTAATCATACTACAATTTTTGGAGACGGAATTTCTACAACTCAAGCAGGAGTTCCTGCGGAAGGTTTCAGGATAAACAATTGGGCTTCGTCGGCATTTTTATCTTTAGGTAGTATTGAAGTTAATGGAAATAATGCTACAGGTAGATCTGTAACATCTATTTATCAATTCGAAACTAATGGAAATATACTTGTAAAAAACAACAGTACTTTAAGTTTAGCTACTTTAATAGTAGGAGGTAACTTGAATGTTAATGCTGGAGGTACATTTATTAATACTGGCGGTGTAGTAGCTTCAGTTATAGCTTCTAACACAACTACTACATTAACTTTTGGGCCAACAACATTAGCACAAACTTTCACAAATAATGGAACTTGTTCTAATTTAGCCGTTGCCCCAACTGCAAATTTTACTTCTTTAACGGTTAATAACACAAATGCAGCAGGTATAACACTTGCTTCTCCATTTAGAGTTTCAGCTGGTTTAACGTTTATTTCTGGAAAAGTTAATACGTCAAATACAAATTTATTAAGTCATGGTACTACAACAACTGCTGGTACATTAACTATGCCAGTAACAATTCCTGCAAATACTTTTGTAAATGGTCCATTACAAAGAACTATAGTGTCAGCTAATACTAATGCAACATATATTCTGTTTCCAGTAGGAAGTGGAACTACATATGCACCAGCTTCTATTGCGCCAACAACAACTAGTGTTGTTGAAATGAAAGTAGAATCTTTTGGTGCAAATACTGGTACAGCAGATGGAACTATTGTTAACTTATCTTCAACAAGAAGATGGGAAGCTCCAATTGTTCTTGGTACTGTAACAAATTTAAATGTAAGATTATCTGATAGTGGTGTTACAAATTTATCAGTTCCAGCTGTTGGTGCAGCTGCTGCTGGAGTTTATACTGGTTCTTTTGGTACTGCAACTTATACAGCAGCTGCAAACGGAACTCCAAATACAATTCAGTCTAATTCTGCTCTAGCTTTAGCCGGTTATACTGGATTTTTATCTTATGCAGATCCAAATGCTTGTACTGGTACGCCAGCTCCAGGTAATACAACTACAACAAGTGCTTCGGTTTGTCCTTCTGTAAACTTTACTTTAGGCTTACAAAATGCTACAACTGGAACAGGAGTTACTTATCAATGGCAATCTTCGCCAGATGGTGTAACATATGCAGATATAGTTGGTCAAATTTCAACAACAACTATTGTTAACCAAACAGCAGCAACTTATTACCAATGTATTGTTACATGTACTAATTCAACTTTTAGTACTATTAGTACACCTATACAAATAAACATGAGTTCGTTTTTAGTATGTTATTGTGCTTCAACTTATGCTAATGGAACTGGTGCTACTGGTGGAGACGCAATTACCAACGTTACTTTAGGAACTTTAAATAATTCTTCAAATGGTGGAGCTACTGCAACGCCATCGCCATATTATACTTTTTATAATGCGGTTACAGTTCCAAATTTAACACAAAGTTCTGGTCAGACAATGACAATTTCTTTTGGGACAGATGGTTCTCAATTTTCTGGAGTTTGGATAGATTATAACCAAGATGGTGATTTATTAGATGCGGGAGAATTTGTAGCAAATAATGCTGTTACAGCTGGAGCTAGTGGAACTACAACTTTAAATTTCACTGTCCCTCTTGGAGCAACTTTAGGAAATACTTTAATGCGTGTACGTGGAGGTAATGACTCGGTTTTAACTAATACACCTTGTGGAGCTTCTTCAAGTGTTTGGGGAGAAACAGAAGATTATATTGTAAATATTACACCTTGTATTGCGCCAAGTATTTCTATTCAACCTGTAACACAATCTGTTTGTGAAGGTACTAATGTTACACTTTCTGTTGTAGCTGCCGGTACAGGTTTAACTTACCAATGGAAAAAAGAAGGTGTTGATATTTTAACAGCAACTTCTGATTCATATACAATAACTGGAGCATTAGTAGCAGATTCTGGAAATTATACTGTTTTAGTAACTGGAGCATGTGGAACTTCACTTTCAAATGTTGCTGTTGTAACTGTAACTGCAAATTCATCATTACCAACAGAAACTATTTCAGCTTGTGATTCGTATTTTTGGAATGCAAACGGAACGACTTATACAGTTGGTGGAATTTATACTTCAACAGTAAATTGTGTAACAAGAACGTTAGA
>JAZKHI010000040.1:0-2164 GCA_040385445.1 Bacteroidota bacterium
GTTACTGTTGTTCCTAACATATCTGCTACTTTTTTTGCGTATGAGGCAATTTCAAAAGCTACTTTTTTGAATTTACCGTCGTTTGATTCTGTATATATTAAAACTGACATTTTTTTGTTTTTTTAATGTTGAATTAGATTACTTTCGCTTCGTTGTGTAATAAATTAATTAACTCATCTAAATTATCAGCGCTAATTAATTTTACTGCAGATTTCGCAGCTGGTTTTTCAAATTTCACAGTAGAAGTTGCATTTGCGTCACCAGAAGGCTCTACAATATTTAAAGCTTTAGTTCTAGCTGTCATAATTCCTCTCATATTCGGAATTCTTAAATCTTTTTCTTCAACTAAACCTTTTTTACCCGCAACAATTAAAGGCAAACTTGCCGTAGCAGTTTCTTTACCACCATCAATTTCTCTAATTGTAGTTGCTTCAGTACCTGAAACCTCTAAACCAATACAAGAATTCACAAAGTTAAAACCTAATAATCCGGCTAACATTCCAGGAACCATTCCTCCATTATAATCAATAGATTCTGTACCTGCAATAATTAAATCGTAACCACCTTGTTTTACAACATTTTCTAATTGTTTGGCAACAAATAAACCATCAGTTGGGTTTGTGTTGACACGAATTGCTTCATCAGCACCAATTGCTAGCGCTTTTCTTAATGTAGCTTCGGCATCTGTACCACCAACATTTACAACTGTTACATGAGCACCATTTTGCTCTTTTAATACAATTGCTTTGGTTAAACCAAATTCATCATTCGGGTTAATAACATATTGAACACCATTTGTATCAAATTCTGTATCGTTATTAACAAAATTAATTTTTGAAGTAGTATCAGGAACGTGACTGATGCAAACTAATATTTTCATTTTTAAATAATTTATATTGATGGGACGAAAATACAAAAAATGTTTTAAAAAAATACTATGCACGCATATAAAATACTGTTTTTTTATTTAAAATACCTGATTTTTATGAATTGTTTAATTTTATCACCTCAAAATACGAATTCATTAATTAATCAGTAAAGAAATCGTTTGAGTAAAATTATTTAATAATAATGATAGTACTCATTAAATTTTATTATTTTTGCCTTCACTAAGTTTTAGAATTAATTTATGAGAACAATACAGTTTAGAGAAGCTATTTGTGAAGCAATGAGCGAAGAAATGCGCAGAGATGAATCTGTGTATTTAATGGGTGAAGAAGTTGCTGAATATAATGGAGCTTACAAAGCTTCAAAAGGAATGCTAGATGAATTCGGTCCAAAAAGAGTAATTGACACGCCAATTGCAGAACTTGGTTTTGCAGGGATTGCAGTAGGTTCAGCAATGAACGGTTGCCGTCCAATTGTAGAGTACATGACGTTCAATTTCTCATTAGTAGGAATCGATCAAATTATAAATAATGCTGCGAAAATGCGTCAAATGTCGGCTGGACAATTTCCTATGCCAATGGTTTTTCGTGGACCAACAGCTTCTGCTGGACAATTAGGCGCTACGCACTCTCAAGCTTTTGAAAACTGGTTTGCTAATACTCCAGGTTTAAAAGTAGTTGTTCCGAGTAACGTTTATGACGCAAAAGGTTTATTAAAAGCCGCTATTAGAGATAACGATCCAGTTATTTTTATGGAATCTGAACAAATGTATGGTGATAAAGGTGAAGTACCAGAAGGAGATTATATTATTCCTTTAGGTGTTGCCGATATTAAACGTGAAGGAACTGATGTAACAATTGTTTCTTTCGGAAAAATCATCAAAGAAGCTTACACTGCAGCAGAAGAATTAGCTAAAGAAGGAATTTCTTGTGAAATTATCGATTTAAGAACAGTTCGTCCAATGGATTACGACTGTATTATTAATTCGGTTAAAAAAACAAATAGATTAGTCGTTTTAGAAGAAGCTTGGCCATTCGCCTCTGTAGCTTCAGAAATTACTTATATGGTTCAAGAACGTGCTTTCGATTATTTAGACGCACCAATTCAACGTATTACAACAGCTGACACTCCAGCTCCATATTCTCCAACTTTATTAAAAGAATGGTTGCCAAACAGTAACGATGTGGTAAAAGCTGTTAAAAAAGTAATGTATAAATAATATTGTATATTTTTAGATTAGTAAATTAATCTAAAAAAAGTATATTTGAATCCCGAT
>JAZKHI010000041.1:0-26632 GCA_040385445.1 Bacteroidota bacterium
TAATTGCAGTCAACTTAAGTACGCCAATACTGTTTAAAAGTTCGACTGCTTTTTTATGTTTGAGATTTTAATAAAAAATCCAGAGTTACGATGTAATTAATAGGTTTGGTGTAATCTTTAAATAAAATTTCAATTTCACTTTTCATTGCTTTTTTGTAAAAAAGCAGTTTCAAAATAGATTGTATTTAAATCATTTTGCATGCGTAAAGTGAAATCTAAAATACATTCAATATTACCGAGTTCTTTTTTTTTCATCTTTGGTTAATGAAGAACTTAGCATCTCTTGAAAACTTGGTTTAATAACCCAAAATAAAAAAATCGCTCCGAGTGGAGCGATTTTCAATTACATTAATTTGTTGGTAAAGTTGCCTTATGAGCGGTGATAGTCATGATAAAACCATCTACTTCATCAAGTTCTTTGTTAATGCGTTCTAAATCTAATTCTTTTTCTAGTAATGCTACAGAACCATAACTTTCCTTTCGGTTTTCCAGCAAGAATCTTTTGTATTCTAGTCTGGTCTTCTTTTTTACTAAATCCTCTTTTGTTGGACCTTCTACCAGAGTACTTATAATAGTTTCAATGGCAGTAAGTTCAGCAATTACACCTTGTAATACAGCGTCTATTTCAATTGAAGTACTACTGTAATTCACAGCTACTCGCTCTACTGATAATTGTTTGAACGTTAAATCAGATTTCTCTTTTTCTGCCCATGTTAATAAAACATTGCAATCGGCTACTGTGTTAATTTTGTTTAATGAATACATAATATCATTTTTTAATAATTAATAATATTCCTACAATTCCAAACTTAATGCCAAAATTTTCTTACAATATTGAATTTTTAAAATTTTAACATTTTGTAAGAAAATATTTCATTTTATGGATTGTGTATTTATTTGAAAATCAATAAATTTTTTAAGATTTTAATTTTTTCTGTAGTTGCAATTTTAACATTTCAAGAGTTTCTTTTTTGAGTTGTAAAGCCGTTAATGTTGCCAAATTGTATTTTTTTAAAGAGTTAATAACTCGTGTTCTAATCGAATCGGCTAATGATTTAGCATTAGGATTTAAATTATCATTAGCCAGTAATTCAGCAGTTTCATAAGCAGCAAACAAATTTTCACGTGTTCTATTAAGATTTTCAATTCCTTTGCTAACTCGTTTAATTTTTAATTCTGTAGTAATTAGTTCTTCTTTTAAAGTAATTTTTTCATTTTCGATTTCTTTTTTTAATATAACTTCAATCTCTTTACAACTCTTTTTCCTTTTGGCTGAAGACTCCATTAAATTTGCCAATTGTTCTTTTGCTGTTAAAGAAATGTCACGTTGTCCAGATTTGAACATGGTCCAAGTGCTCTTTGGAATACCAAATAACATTCCCATTTCGTTTTGAGTCAGTCCTAAAATTGTCTTGATTTCTGATCTATTTTTCATTGTGTCTATTTTTTTGATTATTTAAAAAGGACACAAAAAATGTGCCTTTTTTGTAAAAAAAATAGAAAGGACACAAAAAACGTGTCCTTTTTATTTTAATTTTTTTTTGGACACAATATTATTTAGAGTATAATAATCAAAACTTTATAAAAACAGGTAGAATTACCTGTTTTTATATAAAAGTAATTATCTACTTTTGCGACATAAATTAACAAGAATCAATTAGTTAAATGAAAAAACCCTTTAAATTAGTAGTTTTTGGCTTATTGCTAATTACTACATTTTCTAATGCCCAAGATATTCTTTGGGAAAAATCATACGGAGGCAAACATGCCGAATATTTATTTGATGCACAGCCTACAGCTGACTATGGCTTTATATTAGCAGGTAGCTCTATTTCTGGAAAAACTGGAAATAAAGAAGATGTTAATAAAGGTGATTTAGATTATTGGATATGGAAAATGGATGAAAAAGGCGATTTAGATTGGCAGAAGAGCTTTGGTGGTTCTGGTGTTGACTTACTGCAAAGTATCCGTTTAACTTCTGATGGTGGCTATATTTTAGCAGGAATTTCTGATTCCAAAAAAGGATTAGACAAACACGATGATGCTAAAGGAAATGATGATTTTTGGATTATTAAGTTAGATGCCAAAGGTAATGAATTATGGCAAAAAACTATTGGTGGTTCTGGACAAGAAAAACTACATAGTATCACATTAACTGCTGATGGCGGTTATCTTTTAGGTGGTTCTTCATCTTCATACAAATCTGAAAATACTTCAGGAGTTGCCGATTTATTTGGGAAATCTGAAGATACAAGAGGTAATATGGATTATTGGGTAGTAAAATTAAAAAAGGATGGTACTATTGAATGGCAAAAAACGTTGGGTGGTAAATATGCTGATGAACTAAAAAGTGTTACTGTTTTAGAAAATGGTAATTACTTATTAGGAGGAACATCAAATTCACCAATTTCAGGTGATAAAATAGAAGATAATTTAGGATTAAATGATTTTTGGTTAGTTCAGTTAGATAAAACTGGTAATGTAATTTGGCAACAAACTATTGGTGGAGAACAAGACGAAAATTTATTTGCAATTACAGCAACAAAAAATGGTGGTTTTATAGCAGGTGGAAATTCTAACTCAGGAACATCTAACACAAAAACAAAAGGAAGTGAAAAAGGAAGTGATTTTTGGGTCATAAAATTTGATAAGGATGCCAATATGTTATGGCAAGAAGTTTATAATTATGGAGAGCGTGATGTACTGACTTCAATTATTGAAAATGAAGATGGAACGTATTTAATTGGCGGTTATGCACAATCAGAAATTACTTCTAATAACGCTGTGTTGTCAAAAATAAAAAAAGGAGATAAAGATGGTATTAATGATTATATCGCTTTGAAAATTTCTGAAAAAGGAGAAGAAATTTGGACGCAAACTGTTGGTAGTAAAGGTGAAGAAGTAATGAAAAAGTTATTAGAAACTAGAGACGGTGGCTATTTATTAACTGGAACTTCAAACGGAAAAGCGTCAAAAGATAAAAATAATACTATTGGAGGAAATGATTTTTGGGTGGTAAAATTAAAAGACAAAACCAAACCAGAAAAAATAAAATTACCAATAGAAGCCTTCCCAAACCCAGCAGTAACTTTTACAAATATTATCATTGGATTTGATTATACTAAAGGAACTGCTAATGTATACGATTTAAGCGGACGACAATTACAAACTCACACTTTAGATGGAAACAGAACCTTACCTATTGAAATGACAGGTTATCCTACAGGAATTTATATTGTAGAAATAACAACTGACAAAGAAAAAAACAGTATTAAAATTATTAAGAAGTAACATGAAAAAATATATAACAACCCTTTGTTTAATTGTTAATTTAGTATTGTTTGCGCAAAATCCTGAGATTAAATCTGATTTACCAACAGTAATTCCGCCATCGCCAACAGTTGCAGCATTAATGAAATTTGAAGAGACTCCAGTAAGTAATTATACTGGTTTACCAGATGTTTCTATTCCTTTATTTAGTACAGCAACACATTCAAAAGATGTAGGAATAAATATTGCCATAAAATATCATGCAGGTGTAGGTGCTAATGACAGAGCAAGTGATGTCGGTTTAGGATGGAGTTTATTTGCAGGTGGTTCTATTTCTAGAACAGTACGAGGATTGCCTGATGAAGAATTAGTCATGGATACCGGAGATAGCAACCCTGGAAAAGTAGGTTTATATCATACTTCAATTGCTAACCATAATAATTATTATTATCAGCATGGTGATAATTTTTCTCAATTTGTTTACAACCAACCATATCAAGCTAACGAATATTTATGGGATATTGTTGAAAGAGGTAAGTTTGATACAGAACATGATTTATGGCAATTTAACTTCATGGGAAATTCTGGAAGGTTTTATATTAAAAAAAACATGCAAACCAATCAGTTAGAAGTAAAACCTCTAGATGATTACAGAGTAACAATTATCAACACTTATGCAACTATTGGTAATAATAATTATATTCCTACAGGTTTTACTATTTATGATGAAAAAGGATATAAATATGTTTTTGACATTGTTGAGACTACTATTAATAAAACGGCAGTAACTAATAGCTTTGTTGAGTCAACTTCAACTTCAACTTCAGCTGATAAAGAATTTAAAAGTGCTTTTCATTTATCAAAAGTATATGATACAAATAATAATCTATTAGTGGAGTTTTTATTTAATAACAACCCTGATTTTAAAGAACATACAGTAAATTCAACTATAACAGTTAATGATTATTTTTCTAGTCTCACTAATAGTCATTCAAACGCAATACAGCTAATGAAAATGTACAATTGTTTTGGTGAGTTTAAACCTTTAAAAAGCGTTTTGAATAGTTATTCTAATGTTTCTGTAAAAAAAATTCAAACTATTAATGTAGTTGGTTTTTCTAAAATTGATTTTAATTATGTTCAAGGTAGATTAGATACCAATCTTTTAAATCCTGACAAAGCTACTTTTATTGATAAGATTACCATTAAAAATTGGAACAATGAAATTGTGAAGAAATTTCAATTTGACTATGATTATTCATTAGTTATTGAAAATAGAATGATACTTAAAAAAATTAAAGAAATTGATGTGAATGTTAATTCAAATAATCAATATGAGTTTTTTTATGAGCAAAATGATTTGTCTGGATACAATCCAAGTAAAGACTATTGGGGTTATTTTAATTTAACACCAACTTGTTATAATATAGATTTAGCTTTTTCAAATGAGCCAACTCCAACATTTTCATCAACTGATGTTTTACAAAAAATTAAATACCCAACTGGAGGTTGTGTCATCTTTGATTTTGAAGCTAATAGGTATTCTTACACTGGAAATGTAGCTATAACTAATTTTGAAGAAAACGCTAATAATTTTCATTTAAATAATACTTCTACTTTAACTTTTAGTAATTCTCTTTTAAAACTATTACCTGTATCAACTACTGAAAACAGAAAAGTAAAATTTTATCCAAGTATAGTTCTTGATGAAGACCCAAATTTAAATACAAGAACTTTTACTTTATTAGAAAAAGTAAATGGAAGTTGGGTTAGTAGAGGTAGTTTAAGTTGTTCAGTGAATAATTCAGGTTGTTGTATTGATTATGTGTTAAATAAAGATAAGGAATACGCCATAAGAAGAGATAATTTTGATATAAATTATTCTGGAACTGACATATTAATAATTGAATATTTCGCTAAAAACACAACGGAATTAAAATTTTTATATGGTGGTGGAAACAGAATAAAACAGATTGGTTATTTTGATAAAGATGCTCCACAAGAATATTATACTAACCCAAGTAACTTTCCGCAATTTATTCCTAGTAAAGAGAAAAAGTTTGTTTATACTTTACCAACTGATACTAACAAAAGTAGTGGTGCCTTGGTTTTTGCTAAACCTTTATTTAAATATGAGAGTTCTATAAAAATAAATACAATGTGTCCAGAACCTCCGTTTTATTCTCCATCTGTTGGTTATGCTGATGTTATTGGATTTGTAACAAATACTAATTTTAATAATTTGAATGCCTTAAAAACACAAGGTTCAGATGTGGGTTATAAATATGTGAGTGTGGTAGAAACAGGAAATGGATTTATTGACTATGAATATACCTCACCAATTGATTTTTCAGAAGATATTTGGTTTTCAACAACACCTCCTTTTTTACCTTCAAAAAATTATGATTATAAAAGGGGATTATTATTAAAAGAAGTTATAAAAAATCAAAGTTCTTTAAAATTACAAGAAGTAAATCATGTTTATGGCTTTGATAGTTTTGAGGTAAAATATGGGGTAAGAAGATACAAGCCTAGTGGGACTTGTTTTGGAGGTTCTTATTTTTCAAGCTATCTTTCATATTTGCCATTTTGGGAAAATTATCAGGGACTTCCTATTCAAAATCAAGGTGGAACAAATGCTTTTAGTGGTTCAAATTTATGTGGTTATCCAGCAAATTACTCACAAAGTTACGATTTAGTCGAAGCTTACGGCTGGGCAAAATTGACTTCAAAAAATACTAAAAATTATTTTTATCCAAATGGAGGGACTGCTCCAAATATTGTGGAGAGTAATGAGACTTTTACATACAACTTGTTAAACAAGCAAATTGCTTCGCATGCTGTGGATAATAGTTTAGGTGATATTTTAACAACCAATTATTTTTATCACACAGGTAATTCGCCTTTTACTCAAAATAGAATTGCTGAGATTGAGCGTATCGAAACTAAAAGAGGGACAGATTTACTTTCAGAAAGTAAAATTAATTATAGTAATGCTTTTGTTAATAACCAGTCTTATTTGGCACAAAGTGTAGAAGTTAAAAAGGGAAGTTCAGCAACAGAAGTTCGTTTGAAAAATAATATATATGATGAATTTGGTCATGTGTTAGAAGTACAACAAGAAAACGGAATTAAAATTTCTTATATCTACGGATATAATAAAACACAGCTTGTTGCTAAAATTGAAAATATAGCTTACAGTGCAATTCCTGCTAACCTAATTGCAGATATTCAAAGCGCTAGTAATGGAACTAATGAACAAGCTCTTTTGAATGCTTTTACTGCTTTGCGAAATGCTACAGCACTTAATGATACTATGATAACAACCATAACTTATAAACCTTTGATTGGAGTAAGTACTATGACAGATCCAAAAGGAGATAAAATGACCTATCATTACGATAGCTTTAATAGATTAGAATTTGTAAAAGATAAAAATGGAAACATTTTAAGTGAGAACCAATACCATTATAAAAACTAAGCGCCATGAAGAAATTAATATACATAGTTACGTTATTGCCAATGTTAGCAATAGCACAAAGCACAAACCAAAACTGGGTAAAAACCAAAACCTATAAACAAGCAACCACAACTGCAATTGCTACGCCAACAGTAGCGCAAGCAGTAACGCAAGTGAGTTATTTGGATGGGTTAGGACGACCAATTCAACAAGTAGCACATGCTCAATCTAACTCAGGGAAAGATATTATTACTCATATGGCATATGATGCTTTTGGTAGACAAACGAAAGAGTTTCTGCCTTATGTAAATCAAAGCGCAAGTTTAAATTTTAACTCAAGTGCCGCTAATGATGTATTAAGTTTTTATAATACACAAGCTTATGAAAACACACAAAATCCATTTAGTGAAAAACAATTGGAAACTTCACCACTAAATCGAGTATTTAAAGAAGCAGCACCTGGTGAAGCATGGAAAATGACTTCTGGGCACGAAATCGAATTTGATTATCAAACCAATGAGACTACAGATGCTGTTAAGCTTTACAAAGCTACAGCTACATGGAATGCTACTTCTGGTCTGTATGATATTAGTTTTACAGATGCAAATGTTTATGCAATTAATCAATTGTATAAAACGATTACTAAAGATGAAAATCACACTAGTGGTGACAACAATACTACTCAGGAGTTTAAAAATAAAGAAGGACAAATTATTTTAAAAAGAACTTTTAACGGCGGCCTTGCACACGATACGTATTACATTTATGACCAATTTGGTAATCTTACTTATGTAATTCCACCAGCTGTAAGCGGTACTATAGACCAAACAATTCTGGATAATATGTGTTACCAATATAAATATGATTATCGTAATCGTTTGGTTGAAAAAAAGTTACCTGGTAAGCAATGGGAATACATTGTATATGACAAGTTAGATAGAGTTGTAGCCACAGGACCAGCGTATAATCCATATGGACCAGCATCTGAAAGTGATAAAGGTTGGATGCTTACTAAATACGATGCTTTTAATCGCCCTGTTTATACCGCTTGGTATAATGCAGCTGTTTCTAGTACTGCTAACAGAAAAACATTACAAGATAGCTATAATACTGCTACCGCATATTCTGAAAGCAAAACAACAAGTGCTAACACGATAAACGGAATAAGCACTAGATATACTAACAATATTAGTCCAAGTACTTTTATTTTACTAACTGTAAACTATTACGATACTTACGAGTATCCAGATGCGCCAACTGTACCAAGTACATTGCCAGATAGTACATTGCCTATTGCAACAAATGTAAAAGGAATGCCAACAGGTTCGTGGGTACGAATATTAGATGCAGCAAATTCTACAACTAAAGAATTAAGTTATACTATTTACGATGAAAAATACCGTCCTGTACGTTCTTATACTCAAAACTTTTTAGGAGGTTACACACAAGTAGATAGTAAATTAGACTGGGCTGGTAAAACAGAATACACACTAACTAAACATCTTCGAGAAGTTGGTTATATAGAAGTTGTTGTGAAAGATATGTTTGAATATTCGGCACAAGATAAATTAGTAAAACACAAACATAAAATAAATGCTTTTGCAGAGCAATTACTTACCTATAATGTTTATGATGAATTAGGACAACTGATTAGCAAGAAAGTAGGAGGAACAGATGTTACTGGGACAACAGCTTTGCAAAAAGTAGATTATAGTTATAATATTAGAGGTTGGTTAAAAAGCATTAATGATGTAACTAATTTATTGCCCTCAGCTTCAGAAAATGATTTATTTGCGTTTAAATTAAATTATAATCAATTAGAAAGTGGTAGTAATGCAACGGCATTATACAATGGAAACATTGCTGAAACATTATGGCGTACTGATAGTGATAATATTAAGCGAAAATATGCTTATAAATATGATGATTTAAACCGTTTGTTAGAAGCAAATTATAGTAAACCAGGAAGTGCGAGTACTACAGATAACTATTTAGAGTTATTAGATTATGACAAAAACGGGAACATACAAAATATTATCCGTAATGGAGATTATGATAATGATGGTACTACTACAGAACAACTCATAGATAATTTAAAATATACTTATGATGTTAATAATAAAAACTTACTTAAAAAAGTAAAAGATTATACAACTAGTCCTCAAGGATTTAAAGATGGAGTGAACACTAATGATGATTTTATTTACGATGCTAATGGTAATATGATTGTTGACAACAACAAAGGAATCACGTCCATTGTTTATAATCATTTAAATTTACCTACTATAATCACATTTGGAACAGACGAAACAATTAAGTACATTTACAATGCTGTTGGACAAAAAGTTAAAAAAACAGTTTTAGAGAATTTAAATGGTCTTGTTACTACAGATTATTTAAGTGGATTTCAATATAAAAATAATGTCTTGAAATTTTTTCCTATAGCGGAGGGTTATGTTAATACATCCTCTGGAAAAAGTGGGACGACTTTATTAAAAGCAAACTATGTATTTAATTATACAGATCATTTAGGAAATGTTAGATTGAGTTATAGTTTAGATGCGGGTGTTCTTAAAATATTAGAAGAAAACCATTATTATGCCTTTGGGTTAAAACATACAAATTACAATACTGAAGGTTTAGTTTATCAAGTAGATGGAAATGATAATGTTGTTCTTACTCCTGTAACGCCATTGCTAGGTAGTAATTACAAGTATAAATACAACGGTAAAGAATTGCAAGAAGAGCTTGGGCTTAATATGTACGATTATGGAGCTAGAAACTATGACCCAGCTTTAGGTAGATTTCATAATTTTGACCCAAAAGCTGAACAAGGCGAAGAGAATTCACCTTATTGTTATACATTTAACAATCCAGTAAATTTAGTTGACCCAGATGGGAAATGGCCAATATGGCCAATATTTAATGCCGTAGCTACTGCTGTTACTGCTAAGGTCGGGAGTTATTTTAGTGATGATAATAATAAGAGGAAAACTGTGCGTTCTGTTGCTGCAGAAGCAGGGTATACTGGGGTTAAATCGGATAATGTAAGAAGAGGATACAATAAAGTCACTTCAAAATTAGATGTGTCAGATGTTGATGGAAGAAAAGCATATAAAGTTGAGTATAGAAATAAAACACCAGCTGTTACAAAAGCAATTTTAGATGAAACGAGACCGATTAGTAAAGAAATGCAAAAAACTAGCGGTACAGCAAATAAAACAAATGCGGAATTTAATGGAAAGGCTGGAAGATTAGGGAATATAGGAACTGGTTTAACTATTTTTGCAGGAGCAGTATCAGTTTACAATATTTCAACAGCCGAAAATAAAGTTGAAGCAACAGCAGTCGAAGGTGGTTCATGGGCAGGTGCAATATCTGGAGGAGAAGTGCTAGGTACTGCTGGTGCTGCTGCTGGTCCATATGGTGCTGCTGGAGGCGCACTTGTAGGTTCAATTCTTGGAGGTATGTTCGGAGGGCAAGCTGTTGAAAACGTTATTAATATATTCAACAAACCAGCTCCATCTGACCCAATTTATCAAGGTCAAAATAAGATTTGTTTTATTGCTGGAACAAAAGTAACTATGGCGGATTTTAGTTTGAAAAACATTGAAGATATAAAAATCGGAGATTTAGTACAGACTTATAATACGGAAACAAATACTATTGAGGCAAAAGAAGTATTGTTGCCTGAAATTTCTAAAAGTGATACCTTTGTTGAAATTAAATTTGAAGATGGTACTTTTAATACAAACACCCAAAGTCATCCTTATTATGTGTTAAATAAAGGATGGTGTTCATACGACAGTAAAGAGGCAATAAGAAAATATAATGTTACTGTCGGTGACTTAAAAGCTGGTGATTACGTTTATAAACTAAATAGTAATGGAACTATGGAGAATATTAAAATCATCAGTATTAAAATTATTGAATTTAAACAAAAAACTTATAATTTATCAAATGTGAAGGATAATCACAACTTTTTTGCAAATGGTATTTTAGTTCATAACAGAAGTTAATATGATGAATTTTTTTTATAATTTATTTAAACCGAAACCAATAGTGAATGAAAATCCGTATTTTAAGATTTTTAAACAAGTGTTTCCAAAAGATGTTGATTTTAAAGAATCAAAAGTGTTTTATCTTAAATCTTTTGAATATAATGATTCAAACATGGAATTATTTGAACGTAATATTGAAAGTTCAGACCTCAATATTGTATTAGAAAAACTTCAATACAACTCACAGTCAAATAATGTTGAGATTTATTATGTAATAAATCCAGATGGCAAAAATGTTATTTACATGTTGTCTGACCCGTTTGAATTATTTGAGAAAGAGTATTTAATGAAAGAATATAAAGTTGTTCTTAATGAGAATATTATGTCATTAAGTACAATAAAACACATAAATCAGGGAATATCTGAAACTGGGTCATCTGGTAATTTGAAAGGTGATTTACAAGATAATGTCCCAGATAAGGACATGTCTAATTCACAAACATAAATAACACTAAAATAGTAGCTAGAATTATAATTTTTTTAGCTACTTTTTTTATGGAATAAAAGTAAAGTTAAATTTAATTTTACAAAAACTTAACGTAAAATGTAAATTGTTTTTAAGGATATATTTTACATTTGATTTGCATATTCTGTGTTTATAATAAAAATGACCAAAAATGGAAATATTACGTTTTTTAAAGTCCAAAGAAAAAATAAAATTTGTTTCTGAAAATAAATTTATTGAAAATCGTAAAAAACTAGTTCTCAATTCAATTGAAAAATTAGTTGATTCACGTGATTTTAATATTGAAGAAGAGGACGAATTAAAAATTGAATTTAACTTTTATACAAACACTTTAAAAAAATCAGAAGAATTTGCCAAAGAAATTCAAAAGTTGAATTATACTGTTCAAAATCAAGTTTCTCCGAATAATAAGGGTCTATTTGTAATAAATGGATTAACAACAGAGATGAAAATGATGCATGAAGTTTTAAGAAAATGGAGCTTGGAAATGTGTGATTTAGGGTATAGATTTGATTGTAATTTTGATAGTTGGGAAATTATTCTGGATTTAAAGTAATTCACAAACATAAATAACACTAAAACAGTAGCTAGAAAAATAATATTTTTTTAGTTGCTGTTTTTTTTATGGAATAAAAGTATTGTGAACAAAATCGATAGCGCGGATTTGCAATCCGTGCAAACGTTAACGTGTTTTTTAGATTTTAATAAGTAAATAAATGGCACGGATTGCAAATCCGCGCTAACGGCTAAAAGAAAGAGGTTAGGTTATCGTGTCTAGACCTGACAGGTTTTTGAAACCTGTCAGGTCTGATTGTATAGCCAGTAAGATGGTGTGAGTTGCTTTCAGCATGACAAGTTTGTGGATTTGGATGAAGAAAAGTAATGTAGTTACATCACAATTAAAAAAAATAAAACTCATTACACAAAACTCACATCTTCTTACTATCTTTGCCCTCGATTAAAAATTCACTTTTGGAAACAAATACCATAACCCTAAAATCCGTTTTCTTAGACTTTAAAGAAATAACCAAAGCCGGTTTGGCTATTAGTGTTGTTTTTTCTTCTATTGTAGGGTATTTATTGGGTTTTTCAGAAACACATCCTTTCAGTTTTACCACACTTATTATGTTAGCCATTGGTGGATATTGCATGGTAGGTGCGTCAAATATCTTCAACCAGGTTATTGAGAAAGATTTAGATGCCAAAATGGACCGAACTAAAAATCGTCCAGTGCCATCAGGTAGAATGTCGGTAAACAAAGCCTTAACTCTTGGATTTGTTTTAACGTTTGTTGGATTAGTTGTTTTATACTTCATCAATCCGAAAACCGCTATGTTTGGTGCGATTTCCATATTTATGTATGTAAGTTTGTACACACCATTAAAAACATTAACACCATTATCTGTTTTTGTAGGAGCGTTTCCAGGTGCTATTCCGTTTATGTTAGGTTGGGTAGCCGCTACAGGTAGTTTTGGAATTGAAGCGGGAACGTTATTTTTAATTCAGTTTTTCTGGCAATTTCCACACTTTTGGGCAATCGGCTGGTTCTTATTTGAAGATTATGAAAAAGCAGGTTTCTTTATGTTGCCAACAGGTAAACGCGATAAGAAAACCGCTATTCAAACCATATTATATACATTTTGGTTAATTGTAGCCTCGGTTTTACCCGCTTTTGGTTTTACAGGGAAATTACAATTATCTATAGTTGGAGCAGTTATTGTATTTTTGCTAGGATGTTGGATGATGTACCACGCTATTCAGTTATATAAGAACATGGATGCAAAAACTGCGAAAAGATTGATGTTAGTTAGCGTAACTTACATAACTTTGTTGCAGATTGTATATGTGATTGATAAATTTGTATAAAAGCAGAAAAAATAAATAAATTAATAATGGAAAGCATTTCAATACAAGAAGCTTACGATAAAAAATCAAAAACATATAAAATGCTGTTATACTTCGGTATGATTAGTATTATTATGATTTTTGCAGGATTAACAAGTGCGTTTGTAGTAAGTAAACAACGCCCAGATTGGTTAAAAGATTTAGCTATTCCAGATACTTTTACTTACAGTACGATTGTTTTAATAGTAAGTAGTATTACTTTCTATTTGGCGAAAAAAGCAATAAAAGCAAATAATCAATCCTTAACTACGGTGTATTTATTAATCACTTTAGGGTTAGGTTTAACGTTTGTTTATCTTCAATTCAAAGGATTCGATTTGTTGTTCAATCAAGGGTTAGTTCCTTTTGGTTCTTCAAGCAAAGTTACCGTCTCTTTTCTGTACGCTTTCGTGTTTGTACACGTTGCTCACCTGTTTGGAGGTATGATTTCGTTAATTTATGTAATTTATAATCATTATAAACAAAAATACAATTCCTCGCAATGCCTTGGTATTGAGCTAAGTGGCATGTATTGGCACTTTATGGATTTTATTTGGGTTTACTTGTTTTTATTTTTCTATTTTTTCAAATAGAAAAAAATCAATAAATTTGGGAACTTTTTAACAATAACTATTTTATGAGCGCTACGGTTAATAATGAACACGCTTTAGACGGAGGTCCAGGACCAATGGGAGCCACTTACGGTAAAATGATGATGTGGTTTTTCATCGTATCAGATGCTTTAACCTTTTCAGGTTTTATCGCTGCTTACGGATTTTCTAGATTTAAATTTATCGAAACTTGGCCAATCGCCGATGAGGTATTTACCCACTTTCCATTCTTACACGGAAAAATCATGCCGATGTACTATGTGGCATTGATGACGTTTATCCTTATCTTTTCATCAGTTACAATGGTTATCGCTGTTGATGCTGGGCACAAATTACAAAAAACAAAAGTAGCTATCTACATGTTGCTTACTATCGTTGGTGGTTTTATGTTCTTAGGTTCACAAGCTTGGGAATGGAAAAACTTTATCAAAGGAGAGTACGGAGCTGTTGAAACTGCTGGAGGTTCTATTTTACAATTCGTAAAAGTGGATAAAACACAAAAGAACGGATACTCAAGAGTAAAGTTAGAAGAATTTGCAGCTACTTTACCAGAAGTAAGAGAGCAATTAACTAGAGATAAAGGAGTTTGGTTCATGGAAGAATCTTCTATACCAAATTATTCTGTAGAAGAAGTTAAAGCTGGTTTTGCTGCACATCCTGAAGTTTTAGTTAGAACAGAGTTTATTAAGGATAAAGAAAAAACAGTTCTTTCTCGTGAGGAATCTGAAAAAAGATTAAACGACGCAATAATTGTTGTTGAAGGCGCAGATTTAATAAGAAACGAATACGGTCATAAATTATTTGCAGATTTCTTCTTCTTTATTACTGGTTTCCACGGATTCCACGTATTCTCAGGAGTAATGCTTAATATCTTAGTTTTCTTTAATGTATTATTAGGTACATACGAAAGAAGAAAAAGTTATGAAATGGTGGAGAAAGTAGGTTTATATTGGCACTTTGTCGATTTAGTATGGGTGTTCGTATTTACATTCTTCTATTTAGTTTAATTTTTAGTAAAAAGAAAATATTATGGCACACGCACATGAATCTAACATGAAAAGAATCTGGACGGTTTTCGGAATCTTATCTATCATAACAACAGTTGAGGTTTATTTAGGTATCTCTAAACCAGATTTCTTATTTAAAGAAACATTATTAAGTATGAGTTTCCTTAACTGGATATTCATCATCTTAACGGTTATAAAAGCATACTACATTATGTGGGCATTTATGCACTTAGAAGGCGAAAAGAAAAGTTTACGTTGGTCTATTGTTGCTCCGTTAGTATTCTTAATCTTGTATTTATGCTTCATCATTTTAGTAGAAGCAGATTATATTTTTGAAATATTTAAGAACTCTCATTACAAATGGATTTTTTAACAAAATTTATATAAATCAATCCCGACTAACGTCGGGATTTTTTTTTACCTTTGTTTTTCAAAATTCATAACTCTATAATGAAAAAATATATCGTTTTAACTGTGCTATTCATCTTGCCTATAGTGGCTTATATGTTTTTCGCAACAGCCTCACACAATTCTCTTTTTCTACCGATTATATCAAAAAACCATTCTGATATTCCAAGTCAATTCATTGCTTTAAACAATGAAAAAATTAGTTTAGATAAAAACATTACCGTTTTAGGTTTTCCTGGAAGTGATATCGAAGAAGTAAAAGCTAATTTATTCAACCTAAATCAGAAAATTTACAACAAGTACGGCGGTTTCAAAGATTTTCAAATGGTTATGATTTTACCTGACGGAAATCAAGATAAAATTAAAGCCATCATGTTAGAATTTAGAAGATTGTCTAACGACTTAAAAAACTGGCATTTTCTTTTCGGAAAACCAGAAGACATCGAAACGTATTTCAATTCTTTCCATTTCAATAATAAATTAAACAATAAATCAGGAACTTCTTTCGTGTATATTATCGATAAAGAAAAAAGTGTTCGTGGTCGACAAGGACAAAAGATCAAAGGAAAAGTAGAATATAGAGAATGTTACAATACGATTTCTGCTGCCGAATTGCATAATGAAATGTCGGATGATGTAAAAATATTACTTCGTGAATACCGTTTAGCCTTAAAAAAGAACAAGCGTAAAGACGAATTTAGAGATAAAATTGAACAAGAAGTTGTCAAGAAAGAGTCAAGTAAAAAGTAAAAAGAGACAAGTACTAAAAATGTTTTCTTTTTTATTTTAAACGAAGCGCCTTTACAGATAAAGAAAGAATAAACCTATGTGGTTAAAAAAATAAGAATATGAAAAAAAACTCATACATCGGAATATCATTTATCATTTTATTGTTCGGAATTTGGACAGTGAAAGAATTAACTGAAAAATTTAAAGATAATGGTTTGGTGAACTTAGATAAAAAAGTTCCTACGTTTGAATTGACCGATCAAAATGGTAAAAAAATATCAAACAAAACTTACGAAGGGAAAGTATATGTTGTAGAGTTTTTCTTTGCTTCTTGTCCGACGATTTGTCCGAAAATGAATCAAAACATGTTGCAATTGCAAGAAGAATTTTATGGCGATTTAAATTTCGGAATCGCTTCTATAACTATCGATCCAGAAAATGATACTTCAGCTGCATTAAATGAACACGCTAAAAAATTAGGTGTAAAACATTCTAACTGGCATTTCCTTACTGGCGATTACGAGTATATTATGAATTTAGCTAACAAAGGATTTAATATATTTGCAGGGAAAAATGATCAAGTACAAGGCGGATTTGAACATTCTGGATTATTTGCTTTAGTGGATAAAGAAGGAAATATCAGATGTAGAAAAGATAAATTTGGGAATCCAATTTTATACTACGACGGTTTAGAACAAGCTGGTATTGATGCCATAAAAGAAGATATCAAATTGTTATTAGAAGAATAGTTCATTATAAATTATAATGTCACCCTGAGCGGAGTCGAAGGGCAAACAAAATAAAAACATGGAAAACAACATAGAAACAAAATACAACAAGTTAATTATAGCCGTATCAATCATTATTCCAGTAGCTGTTGCAGCTTTATTTGGAGTAAACTTAAGAAAGTTAGGGTATGATGTGGAGCCTTTAAATTTCTTACCGCCAATTTATGCAACCATTAACGGAATTACAGCAGTTATACTAGTTGCTGCAGTTATGGCCATAAAAAATGGTAAAAGAAAACTGCACGAAAACTTAATGAAAACGGCTATTGCTTGTTCAATTGCGTTTTTAGTAATGTATGTGGCGTATCATATGACTTCAATTTCTGCTGTGTATGGTGATGTAAACCATGATTCAATATTAGACGAAACAGAAAGATTAGCAGTTGGAAGTTCAAGATCTAGCTATTTGGTTATTCTGTTCACGCACATTGCGCTTTCAGTAATTATTATTCCATTAGTTTTAATTACTTATGTTAGAGCATTGGCACAACGATTTGATAAACATAAAAAAATAGCTAAAATCACTTTTCCAATTTGGTTATATGTAGCGATTACAGGTGTTTTAGTTTATGTAATGATTTCACCATATTATGTTAAGTAAAGTTAGAAGCTGGAAGCTGGAAGCTAGAAGTAAAGTAATAGTTTTTGCTATTGCCTTTTGCCTTTTGCCTTTTGCCTCATTTTCACAATGCGCCATGTGTCGCGCTTCCTTGCAAAACGAAGCGAATAAAGCCGCAGCGGAAGGTGTAAACGACGGAATTGTATATTTAATGGCAATACCTTATGTTTTAGTTGCAGGCGTTTTTTACGCGGTTTGGCGATTAAAACAAAAGAAGAAAGAAATTAAAGAATAGTTTTAGAATAAAATATAATTTTTAACCGCAGATTCACAGATTAATAATCATTATTAATCTGTGAATCTGCGGTTATTTTTTTTTAGTATAAAAAGTTGGTTCCAATAATCGAAGCTTAAACTCACAAACAAATTTTTCCCGCAATTCAATGCCAAACTTACCCATAAACTTGTCACCCTGAAAGGGACTCAATAGTTTATTTAATTTGCGTGAGACGCTTTCAGCGTGACAAACGTTGTGGATATTTTATTTCCATCTTCCATCTTCAGACTTCCAGCTCTAGTCCATTCCGTCAATTGTGATTTTCATAGAACCAGTTGAAGTAATAAAAGCTACAATTCCTTTTTCGGTAAGTTCCATTTTTTCAAATACAAAATCATTCAATTTTCCATTTACGAAAACGCCTTTCATTGGGGAATAATTCGCTAAATATGGCAACATGTTTTTCTTGCCTTCATCAAGATTAGGTTTAATAGAATACCTACAGCTTTCTTTAATTTTATTTAAAATCATACCTTGTAACAACCAATTGGCAGTTCTGGTTAAAATCCCTTTTGTGTTCAAAACATAATCCATTTCCTCAAAATAAATTTCTTTAGTTTCCGAATTATATTTCGGAATTCCGGCTAAATAAATCGTTCCGTTTACCGAACCTAACATATCTAAAGCAATAATCATTTTGCCGTCTTTATACCATAAATCAACTTTTTGAACGGTAATTTTTCTTTTTCCAGATCCGAATTCTTGACCTAAAAAGTTCTTCGTCATAATTCGGCTTGCGCTTTCATAGGTTGAAACTGCAGCAACAGATGCATTAAATTCTGATGGAATTTTAGTTACCGCTTTGGAAACAATTTTAGTTTTATCAAATCCGTTTTTTGGTTTTTGTCCGATTAAGGTTTGCATCACACATTTCATTCCTAAATTCATTGTAATTTTTGAATTACTCAAAACTGCATTCGTACTGTAAATTTCATTTGGTACTAATTTAAACCAAGTTTCATAAGCTTCATTAGCCATAAATGGAGTAGAAAGTGTTTCTAAAACTTGTAGCACTTGTTCTTTAAAATCACAACTTTTATTAATGGCTTCGTCAATCATTTTAGCAACTCGTCCTTTAAAAATAGATAAAGTTGGATTGATGATATATGTAATCGGAACGTTTTTTCCGGCCACCAAAATACTCGGACTTTCGCTCCATTCAAAATCTTCAATTTTAGAAGTGGTGTTTAATTTCCAATTGCCAAAATTAGCTTTACTATTTAAGGTAATAGTTCCGTTTAAGTTGATTTCTCTTGTATCATTTAAACCCATAAATTCGGTTCCGTATTTAATTTTAGCCCAAATTTTTAAAGGAATAACAGAAACAATTTCACCGTTTTTTTCCACTAATTTGATATCATTTGTTTTCCAAATTTTCATTTCAGTTTTGTCGTCATTTAAAATGGAGTCGTTGTAAATTAAACCTTTTAAGTTTTTATTTAAATGATATTCAATTTCTTTCATGCTCACTTCCATCGGCATGGAAATTAAAGACGTTTTGTTGCTATAAACAATTGGAGCATTGTCTGTAGCTTCGGGTTTTATAGTGTCAATTCTTTTGGTAGAACTACAACTAAAAAGTCCAATTGTTACCATTCCGAAAAGCAAAATTTTAATTTTTAAATTCATTGTTAATTAGGTTGTAAGTGTCTTTTTTCTGGTATAAAAGTAAAATTTTAATTGTAAAGTGTAACAATTTTTTTAAAAATCGGTCAAATAGAAAAAACAATTATAATAATGAAGTCAGTACAACTAGCATTTGTATTATTTTTTGTGAGTGTTGCCTCTTTTGCCCAAGAAAAAAAATGGACATTAAAAGAATGTATCAATCACGCCATCAAAAATAATATTTCTATAAAACAATCAGAATTAGATTTACAAACTACGGCCATTTCTAAAAAAGATGCGATTGGTAACTTTTTACCAACTTTAAATGCTTCTGCATCGCATTCTTGGAATATTGGTTTGAATCAAAATATTACAACAGGTTTACTTGAAAATCAAACTACCCAATTTACATCTGCCAATTTGAATGCAAATGTTGATGTTTTTAAAGGTTTACAAAACGTAAATCAATTGAGAAAAGCGAAATTATCAATAATTGCTTCTCAATATCAATTGACAAAAATGCAAGAAGATGTGGCGTTAAATGTAGCCAATGCCTATTTGCAGATTTTGTTTAATAAAGAAAATTTAAAAGTTCAAAAAGAACAAAATCTATTAGATACCAAGCAATATGACAGAACGGTTCAATTGGTTGATGCAGGTAATGTACCAAAAGGCGATTTATTAGATATTCAAGCAACAATGGCTTCTGGAAAACAACGTGTAATTGTGGCAGAGAATGCTTTAATGTTGTCTAAATTAAGTTTAGCGCAATTGCTTCAAATTCAAGATTTTCAAAATTTTGATGTTTCAGAAGAAGATATGCCAACGATGTTGTCAACTATTTTAAATGAAACACCTGAGGCAGTTATCGCCAAAGCAAAAGAAAATAGAACAGAACTTAAAATTGCAAAAGCTAATTTAGCTATTGCTGAAAAAGATATTTCTATTGCAAAAGGAGCTTATTTACCAAGTTTGTCAGCTTTTTATGGTTTTGATACGAGAGCTTCTAGCTCTCAAGGAATAGTATTTGATAATAATGGTATTCCAATTGGAATATCTAGCCCAAAACCAATTTTTGATCAGTTTGATACGAATAAAGGGCAAAGCTTTGGAGTGTCATTAAATATTCCAATTTTTAACGGATTTGCTACAAGAAATAATGTGGCAAGAAGTAAAATTGCTTTAGAGAGAAGTAAATTAGCAACAAGTCAACAAGAATTAGATATTGAGCGTAATGTGTTTACCGCTTATACCGATACAAAAGCAGCGAAAGAAAGTTATGAAGCGGCTTTACAAATTGAAAAAGCACGTGAATTAGCCATGCAATATGCAAAAGACAGATACGAAATTGGTATGATGAATATTTTCGATTATAACCAATCTCAAACGGCTTTTGTAAATGCACAATCAGAAGTATTAAGAACCAAGTACGATTATATTTTTAGAATTAAAATTTTAGAATTTTATTTCGGAATTCCACTTATAGAAAAACAATAAAGCCATGTCAAGAAAAAAATTATTTATCATTTTAGGAAGTGTAGTAGCAGGAATTGCACTATTAATTGTTCTGAAAAAATCAGGAAAAATAGGAAATAGTGACGACGGTAAAGTAGTTGAGGTTTCTAAAGCAGAAGCTATGACAATTATTGAAACGGTTTCAGCAACTGGAAAAATCCAACCTGAAGTTGAAATTAAAATTATGCCAGAAGTTTCAGGTGAAATTATCGCCTTAAATGTAAAGGAAGGACAAGAAGTTAAAAAAGGACAATTGTTAGTGAAAATTAACCCAGATATTTATACTTCTGGAGTAGATAGAACAGTAGCGTCTTTGTCCACTTCAAAAGCTGGTGTAAGTCAAGCTGACGCTCAAGTTAAAGAGGCAAAAGCGAATTACGACAGAAATAAAAAATTATTCGATAAAGGTGTGATTTCTCGTTCAGAATGGGACAGAATTGTTTCTGCTTATGAAGTAGCAGTTGCGAGTAAACAATCTGCTTATTATCAAATGAAATCTGCCTCGGCAAACGTTACTGAAGCAAGTGATAACTTAAAACGTACTACTATTTTAGCGCCAGCTGATGGAACTATTTCTAAATTAGGTGTAGAATTAGGAGAAAGAGTGTTAGGGCAACAACAAATGGCTGGAACAGAAATGATGCGTATTGCCAACTTAAACAATATGGAAGTTGAAGTAGACGTAAACGAAAATGATATTGTAAAAGTAAGCATTGGTGATTCGGCTAAGATTGAAGTAGATGCCTATTTAAAAAGAAAATTTGATGGAGTAGTTACAAGTATTTCGAACTCGGCTACAACAGGTTTAACCGCAGATCAGGTAACTAATTTTAAAGTAAAAGTAAGATTAGTAAAAGAATCGTACCAAGATTTATTAGAAGGAAAACCAGTTAGTTATTCACCTTTCCGTCCAGGAATGACTGCAACTGTTGATATTGAAACAAAAAGAAGTACTAATGTTTTAGCAGTGCCAATTAGTGCAATTGTAATTAAAGACGATACCACTTCAACTAAAAAAGATATCGTTGCAGAAATTGAAAAAGAAGAAGCAGAGAAAAAAGGGAAAGCGCCTAAAAAAGATATTAAATTCGAATGTGTTTTTGTAAAAGTTGGTGATAAAGCTAAAATTAGAGTTGTAAAAACAGGAATTCAAGACGATACAAATATTGAAATTTTATCAGGATTGAAAAAAGGTGATGAAATTATCACTGGTCCATATACTTTAGTTTCTAAAGAGTTGATGCCGAATGATAAAGTTAGATTGGAAACTAAATCTGATAAAGACAAAAAAGCAAAAGAAGAGAAAAGTTAGTTATGAATAGATTTTGATTTTGATTTAAAAAGGCACAAGTAATTGTGCCTTTTTTTTTGTTTCTTTGTGTACTAAATTGTTTTCAAAATGTCATTAATTCTTAATGTAGAAACCGCTACTAAAAATTGTTCTGTTGCCTTAGCCAAAGAGGGAAAAACTATTGCGATAAGAGAAATTGCGACTGAAAATTTTTCTCATGCCGAAAAATTACACGTTTTTATTGAAGAATTATTTTCAGAAACCAATTTAAAACTACAAGATTTAAATGCGATTGCGGTTAGTCAAGGTCCGGGTTCTTATACGGGTTTACGAATTGGCGTTTCAGCAGCAAAAGGTTTGTGTTATGCTTTGTCTATTCCTTTGATTTCAGTAGATACTTTAGAATTATTAGCTAGAAAGCTTACAGTTGCAGAAGGAATTATCGTTCCAATGATTGATGCCCGTAGAATGGAAGTATTTTGTGCTTTTTTCGATAATAATTACAATAAAATTAGAGAAACTAAAGCGGAAATTATTGACGAAACAAGTTACCAAGATTTCTCAGAAACGTTACATTTAATTGGTGATGGCGCAATGAAATTTAAAGACATTTTAACTGACGTAAAATTTCAATATTATCCAGAAATTGAATTTCCATCAGCAACAGAAATGGCACAAGTTTCCTTTCAAAAATTCCAAAACAATCAATTGGAAGATGTGGCGTATTTTGAGCCGTTTTACTTGAAAGATTTTGTGATGCTTACGAAGAAAGTGTAAATTATATCCTCACCAAATCCTTGCTTTTTTCTAAAATATCAGATTTCACTTGCATGTGATGTGCGCTTTCTGTCCAAACTCTGGCGCTAAAATGAATAGATGTTTCTGTGAAATTATTAATATACACATCCGCTTTTTGATCTTTCAAAACCAAAGGATGCTGATTGATGATTGCTGCAATTTTATTTTTAATATCTGTAACATCAGAAGTGTAATTCGTGATAATTTCAATATCAACTCGTCTCGTACTTAACTGACTGTAGTTTTTAATTTTTCCATTAGATAAAATCCCATTCGGAATATAAACCACTTGATTGTTTGATGTAATTATTTTAGTTGAAAAAATTAAAATTTCAGAAACTTTTCCTTGTTCGCCTTGCACTTCAATCGTATCGCCAACTTTAAAAGGTTTGAATAGAATAATTAAAATTCCACCAGCAAAATTTGACAAAGAGCCTTGTAAAGATAAACCAACTGCTAAACCTGCAGCTCCTAAAATCGCTACAAAAGAAGAAGTTTCAACCCCAAGTTTAGAAATTACGGTGATGAAAAGCATTATTCTTAATGTCCAAAAAATAATATTTCCTAAAAAGTTAGTTAAAGTAATTTCAACCTGTCTTTTAATCATTAATTTTTTGGCTGTTTTGGTAACAAAACTCGTAAACCATAATCCGCCAAATAGTATAATTAATGCGATTGCAATTTTTGGAGAGTAATCAAAAATTAATGTTTTAATAGCGTCTAAATAGGTTTGTATTTCCATAACTTTTTTTTTGCAAAAATAAAAAAGCGCCCTGTAACTAGAACGCTTTTTAAGTATTTTTTTATTGATTAATTAATCTAACTCGAAAGTAATTTTTAAATTTACTCTAAACTCTGATACTTCGTCGTCTACTACAGAGGCACTTTGCTCTTGTACATAAACCGAACGGATATTTTTTAAAGTGTTTGATGCTTTTGAAACTGCTTTTTTAGTCGCATCTTCCCAACTTACACTTGAACTCGATAAAATTTCGATAACTTTTAAAACTGCCATGACATTTAATTTTAAAATTGGAAGTTTAAAGATACAAAATTTATCAATTCAAATTTTAAATAATCATATTATCCATTCATGGCTTCCACTACAATTGTATTGTTTTTTAACATATCACGCAACATGTTTTCAATACCATTTTTCAATGTAAATGTTGAAGAAGGGCAACCGCTACAAGCGCCTTGTAAAGTTACTTTTACCACATTAGATGTTTCATCGTAAGAATTAAATGTGATGTTTCCACCATCACTTTGAACAGCTGGTTTCACATATTCTTCTAAAATATTGATGATTTGTTGAGAAGTCACATCTAAATTATCAAAAAACTCTTCTTGCTTAATTTTGAAGTTATCTGTTTTTTCAATTAAACTTTCGTCAACAACTAAATCCGTTTGTTCTAAATATTGTTTTAAAAACGTGCGTAATTCTAATGTGATATCGTTCCATTCTGCAATGTCGTATTTTGTAATTGAAACATAATTTTCATCAATAAATACTTCTTTAACAAATGGAAAACTAAATAAATCTTTTGCCAATGGCGAAGCTTTAGTTTGGTCGATATTTTTACATTCTACCGCCGTATTTGTTAGTTTTTTATTGGCAACAAATTTAGTTACTGCTGGATTTGGAGTTGATTCAGCATAGATAGTTATTGGATTTTTCTTTGTAACAGTTTCTTCCAATATAATTTTTCCGCCTTTGTCAATAAAATCTTCAATTTGTTTGGCAACATCATCCTGAACATCTTCCCATTCTACAATAGAAAACTTTTCAACGGCTATAAAATTTCCAGAAATGTAAACTGATTTTACAAACGGAAGATAAAATAACTGCTTGGCTAATGGAGAGTTAGCTGTTTCGTCAATATTCTTGAATTCGTAATTTTGATTTCTAGTGATATTCTCATCTAATTCAAATTTAACAATTGACGTATTATTTGTGATTTTTACCGAAATTCTGCTCATTTTAGTACTTTTTTTGCAAAGATACAAACATTACATTAAGTAAAGTTATATATTTGAACATTATAATTTTGTTAACACAACATCAACATAACTACAACACACACACAATGAAAAGAATTACTTTATCAGTTATTTTATTGTTTTTTAGTGGAATACTGTTTTCACAATCAATAAACGTAAATACTTCGTCTTACACTGTGCCACAATTGATTCAGAATGTATTAATTGATTCACCTTGTGCACAAGTTAGTAATTTTACTAATTCACCAAATTGCGGAATTGGTTATTTTTCTTATACCGGTTCTCCCTTAAATTTTGCCTTTCAAGATGGTGTAATTATAAGATGCGGAAATGCTGCAAGTTCTTCGGGGAATTATTCAGGAAATAATCAAAGTTCTACTTGTTCTAACGTTGGAGATGCAGAACTTCTTGCGATAAATCAAGCAAATGGAAATCCAGGCACCATAAATGACGCTTCTTTTGTTAAGTTTAATTTTACTCCTTTTACAGATAATTTTAGTTTTAATTTTATTTTTGCATCCAACGAATATGGTACTTACCAGTGTGGTTTTAGTGATGTTTTTGCTTTTATTTTGACAGACGTAACAGCAGGAACTCCTCCGCAAAATTTAGCGGTAATACCAGGTACAAGTACGCCAGTTTCTGTAACAAATATTAGGGATGATGACTATAATGGAGGATGTGCATCTGTGAACCCAACATTTTTTGATGTGTTTAGTCCAAATGTAACTCCTGTTTCTAGTACAGTTATGAATATGGAAGGTTATACAGTTCCGATGACTGCATCGGCAACTGTAATTCCAAACCATAATTATACCATTAAGTTAGTAATTGGTGATTATAATGATGCGCAGTTTGATTCTGCGGTTTTTATTGAAGGTGGAAGTTTTAATGTAGGTGTAGCTAATTTAAGTTATCCTCTTGGTTCTGCTGGAGGTTCATATACTCAAGACATGTTGATTTCTAATGGTTATGCTGTTTGTCCTGGTGAAACTAGAGTAATTAGTACAGGTTTGAATGCTGCTAATTTTGATTTTGTTTGGACTCGTAATGGTGTTAATTTAAATATTGATGCACCATCAATTACTATTAGTCAGCCTGGTACTTATTGCGTAAGTGCTAGTGTTACAGGTGGTGGAAGTTGTTCTCAAACGGATTGTGTAGAAGTAGAATATTATACAGGATTTGATATTAATGAAGCTCCTGGAGATATGAATGTTTGTAATCCAAATGTTAATTTAAATTCTTATAATAGTACTGTTTTAAATGGTCTAGATCCTGGAGAATATGAAGTGTATTACTTCTATAATATGGCAGATGCTCAGGCAGATATGAATCCAATAACTGGATTTGTTGCGCCATTAGGAAGTACGCCAATTGTTATTAAAGTATCGACTTTGAATGCGTCTTGTCCTGAGTATGGGAATTTTAATGTGGTATATACGATTTGTACAATACCTACTATTCAACCTTCAGATTTGGTTTTATGTGATGATGTAAGTAATAATGGTTCTGAGTCTTTTAATTTAAGCGCTCAAACTCCTGTGGTTTTAGGGCCTTTGAATAATGCAGACTATACAGTTACATATCATTTAACTCAAGCTGCGGCTGATGCTGGTACTGGAGCTATTTCTCCTTCTAACGCTTATATAAATATTTCAAACCCACAGACAATTTATATTAGAGTTGTTCAAAATTCAGATACTACTGTTTTTGATACCTCAAGATCTTTTCAATTACAAGTTGTTCCACAGCCTGTAGTTACAAGTTTTACAGGAACTACCGCAATTTGTTTGGGTTCATCAACAAATTTAGTTTTTGCAGGTACCCCGAATGCTG
>JAZKHI010000042.1:0-38387 GCA_040385445.1 Bacteroidota bacterium
TTATTATATTTGCCCTTTAAAATAGTATAATGAAATTTGATTTATTAAAAACTGATGCTCAAAGCCAAGCAAGAGCAGGACTTGTTACTACTGATCATGGTGTTATTGAAACACCAATTTTTATGCCTGTTGGTACGGTTGCTTCTGTAAAAGGAGTGCACCAACGCGAATTAAAAAACGATATTAATCCAGATATTATTTTAGGAAATACCTATCATTTATACTTAAGACCAAAATTAGATGTTTTGGAAAAAGCTGGAGGTTTACATAAATTTATGAATTGGGATAGAAATATTTTAACCGATTCTGGTGGTTACCAAGTGTATTCTTTATCAGGACGACGAAAAATTAAAGAAGAAGGTGTGAAATTTAAATCGCATTTAGATGGTGCTTACCACTTTTTTTCTCCTGAAAACGTAATGGAAACACAACGTACTATTGGTGCTGATATTATTATGGCATTTGATGAATGTACGCCTTATCCTTGTGATTACAGATATGCACAACGTTCTATGCATATGACACATCGTTGGTTAGACAGATGTATCAATCACTTAGAAACGTTACCTTTTAAATACGATTATTCTCAAGCGTTTTTTCCTATTGTTCAAGGAAGTACTTACAAAGATTTACGTCAACAATCTGCTGAATTTATTGCCAGTAGAGATCAAGTTGGTAACGCTATTGGTGGACTTTCTGTTGGTGAACCAGCTGAAGAAATGTATGCGATGACTGAAGTGGTTACGGCAATTTTACCAAAAGATAAACCACGCTATTTAATGGGAGTTGGTACACCAGCTAATATTTTAGAAAATATTGCGTTAGGTATTGATATGTTCGATTGTGTTATGCCAACTCGTAATGCAAGAAACGGAATGTTGTTTACATCGGAAGGGTTTATCAACATCAAAAATAAAAAGTGGGAAGAAGATTTTTCTCCAATTGATACCATGGCTCATACTTATGTAGATACAGATTATTCAAAAGCGTATTTACGTCACTTGTTTATTGCTAACGAATTTTTAGGAAAACAAATTGCTACGATTCATAATCTTGGTTTCTATATGTGGTTGGTTCGTGAAGCGAGACGACAAATTTTAGCTGGAACTTTCAGAGAATGGAAAGAAAAAATGGTTAAAAAAGTAACAACAAGATTATAAGATTAAAATTGTCACACTGTCCTGAATTTTTGGGAGTCGAAGTGTTTAATTCTGACTGATATAATATGAAAAAAATAGATTGGTACATATTTAAAAGATACTTAATCACATTTACAGCGATGTTGTTAATGTTTATTCCTATTGGAATTATTATTGACGTGTCGGAAAAAGTCAATCGTATGATTGAAAATAAAGTAGCTTTTAAAGACGTATTAGTTTACTATTATGGATTTACCATCTATTTTGCTAATTTATTATTTCCTATTTTCCTGTTTTTGTCCATTATATGGTTTACTTCAAAATTGGCGAATAACAGTGAAATTATTGCTATTTTAAGTTCTGGAATTTCATTTACACGATTTTTACGACCTTATCTTATTGGAGCAACGTTGGTTTCTTTAGTAACTTTATTAATGGGTTTCTTTATTTTGCCAGATGCCAGTGAAAAGTATTGGGATTTTAGATATACCTATCTTAAAAGGAATGTAGAAACAAGGCAGACTTCTGATATTTTCAGACAAGTTACGCCAAACGAATATATGTATGTAAGTAGTTATAATGTGTTGTCTAAAACAGGTTTCGATTTCATTTACGAAAAATTTAAAGACAATAAATTAGAATATAAATTATACGCCAATCGTATTAAATACAACGAAAAAACAAAAGATTATTCTTTATTCAATTATGTAAAACGTACTATTGGGAAAGATGGAGATGTACTTGATAAGCAAGAAAAACATACCCAAAAATTTGAATTTGAACCAGATGATTTAACGCCAACTGTTTACGTGGCTGAAACGATGAATATTTTCGATTTAGTGAAATTTATCGATAAAGAAAGAACTAAAGGAAGTTCTAATTTAGATGTGTATTTGGTTGTTCTGTATAAGAAATTCAGTATTCCAGCATCAGCATTTATATTAACCATTATTGCGGTAGCAGTTTCTGCGATGAAACGTCGTGGTGGAATGGGAGTCAATTTAGCAATTGGAATTTTAGTAGCTTTCTCTTTTGTGTTTTTTGATAAAATTTTCGGAACACTTGCAGAAAAATCAAGTATTCCTCCAATTGTAGCGGTTTGGTTTCCAAATTTTGTTTTCGGAATATTAGCTTTTTACTTATTGCGAAATGCCAGACGTTAAATTAAAACATAACTTACATCTTCATTTTATTGTATTTATTTGGGGATTCACAGCCGTTTTAGGTAAGCTAATTTCATTAGATGCTTTGCCTTTAGTTTGGTGGAGAATGTCTATAGCTGTAGTACTAATTTTCGGATACATTTTATATAAGAAAACGAGTTTTAAATTATCTAAAAAAGATATTGTTTTATTACTAATTTCAGGATTAATCATTGCTTTACATTGGATTACTTTTTTTAAAGCGATTAAAGTTTCCAATATATCCATCACATTAGCATGTTTGTCAACGGGTGCTTTTTTTACATCTATTTTAGAACCTATTTTTTATAAAAGAAAAATGGTTTGGTACGAAATTGTTTTCGGACTGGTTGTTTTAATTGGTTTGTATTTCGTGATTGAATCTTCTGAACCTAATTTCATTCAAAAAAGTTTTAATAGCGATATGTCTGGTACCATGCAAGGCGTGCTTTTAGCATTAACTTCTGCATTTTTGTCGGCAACTTTTTCTATTATCAACGGAAAATTCGCTCAAAGAATTGATGCCACAATTGTTTCATTTTATGAATTGTTTGGCGGAATATTATTCTTAAGTGTATTCTTATTGTTTAGCGGACAATTTACTGCTGAGTTTTTTGCCATCTCTGCTTCTGACTTAATGTGGTTATTTATATTAGCTTCTATTTGTACGGCATACGCATTTATCGCTTCGGTAGCAGTTATGAAGTTTATTTCTCCTTATACAGTCATGCTTACGATAAATTTGGAACCCGTTTACGGAATCGCTTTAGCGGTTTTAATTTTTGAGAAGAACGAACAAATGAGTTTTTCGTTTTATATTGGTGCAACAATTATTCTTATCACAGTGATTTTGAATGGATTAATAAGAAATAACAAAAAAAGTAGCTAGATAACGGTTCAAAAATTATTCAAATAATTTTTAAATAGTATCTTTGTAATAACAAACAAATTAAACAAAACTAACTTTTATGGAATATTTAGATTTTGAATTGCCAATAAAAGAGCTTGAAGATCAATTGGAAAAATGTGTTGTTTTAGGACAAGAATCTGATGTTGATGTTTCTGCAACTTGTCAACAACTTGAAGAAAAACTAGAGCAAACTAAAAAAGATATTTACAAAAATCTTACGGCTTGGCAAAGAGTTCAAATGTCTCGTCATCCTAATAGACCTTATACTTTAGAATATATTACTAACTTAACTGATGGTACATTTTTAGAATTATTTGGAGACAGAAATTTTAAAGATGACAAAGCCATGGTTGGTGGTTTAGGAAGAATCAATGGTCAATCTTATATGATTATTGGTCAACAAAAAGGAATTAATACTAAAATGCGTCAATTGCGTAATTTCGGTATGGCAAATCCTGAAGGTTATCGTAAAGCATTACGATTAATGAAAATGGCAGAAAAGTTTAATCTTCCTGTATTAACATTAATTGACACTCCTGGTGCATATCCTGGTTTAGAAGCGGAAGAACGCGGACAAGGAGAAGCGATTGCAAGAAACATTTTTGAAATGGCTCGTTTGAAAACACCAATTATTTCAATCATTATTGGAGAAGGTGCTTCTGGTGGAGCATTAGGAATTGGAGTAGGAGATAGAGTATTTATGTTAGAAAACACTTGGTATTCTGTAATTTCTCCAGAATCTTGTTCTTCAATTTTATGGAGAAGTTGGGAGTTTAAAGAACAAGCAGCTGAAGCATTAAAATTAACTGCTATCGATATGAAAAAGCAGAAATTAATTGATGATATTATTCCAGAACCATTAGGTGGTGTGCATCGTGATAAAGAAACAATGTTCAAAACTGTTGAAAAGTACATTACCAAATCCTTTAATGAGTTAAAAGACTTATCAACAAAAGACTTAGTAGCGCAAAGAATGGATAAATACAGTAATATGGGAGAATTCTCCGATAAATAGTAAAAATATTATATAAAGCGCCTTGTCAATTACAAGGCGTTTTTTTTGACATGTTAACAAATAGTAGTAAGTTGTTAACAGTGTTTCATTAACAAATTAAATTTATTTTTTCTACTAATTACATTACATTCGCAGTATGGAAAAATCGTTAAATATAAACCCTATTCGAGTAGATAAAACTACTATTATTAATTTAGAAAAAGGAAAGTTACCTCCTCAAGCTGTAGATATTGAAGAAGCAGTTTTAGGAGCCATGCTAATTGATATTAAAGCACCAGGTGAAGTAATTGATTTACTAAATCCAGATGTTTTTTATAAAGAAGCACATAAATATATTTACGAAGCCATTAATCAATTATTCCATAGCACACCACCACAACCCATCGATTTATTAACTGTTTCTGCACAATTAAAAAGAAACGGAAAATTAGAAATGGCAGGAAGCGATTTTTATTTGATTCAACTTACACAAAAAATTGCCTCTTCGGCACATATTGTTTTCCACGCCAGAATTATTCTTCAGAAATTTATTCAAAGAAGTTTAATTTCTATTTCAAGTAAATTAATTGAAGATTGTTACGATGAAGGAATGGATGTTTTCGATTTATTAGACACAGCTGAAACGAATTTATACGAAATCACACAAGGAAATCTTAAAAAAGGATACGAAACAGCTCAAAGTTTAGTAAACCAAGCCAAACAGCGTATAGAAGAAATATCTAACAAAGAAGGTTTATCTGGAATTCCAACAGGATTTAGAAAACTAGACGATTTAACTTCAGGTTGGCAACCATCCGATTTAATTATTATTGCGGCTCGTCCAGGTATGGGTAAAACGGCTTTCGTATTATCGATGGCTCGAAATATTGCCGTTACGAATAACGAACCAGTAGCTTTATTCTCGCTTGAGATGTCTTCTGTACAGTTAATTACACGTTTAATTTCTAGTGAAACCGGTTTAACATCTGAAAAACTTCGTAAAGGAGATTTAGAACCTCATGAATGGGAACAATTAAATGTAAAAGTTAAAGATTTAGAAAAAGCACCATTATATATTGACGATACACCATCATTATCAATTTTCGATTTGCGTGCCAAAGCGCGTCGTTTGGTTTCTCAACACGGAATTAAGCTAATCGTAATTGACTATTTGCAGTTAATGTCAGCTGGTCAATCTGGAAAAGGTGGCGGAAACAGAGAGCAAGAAATTTCGATGATTTCTCGAAGTTTAAAAGCTTTAGCGAAAGAATTAAGTGTTCCTGTAATTGCGCTTTCTCAATTATCGCGTGCGGTGGAAACTCGTGGATCTAGTAAAAGACCTTTACTATCAGATTTACGTGAATCTGGAGCAATTGAGCAAGATGCCGATATCGTATCGTTTATTTATCGTCCAGAATATTATAAAATTGACAATTGGGATGATGAAGAAGCGGCTCCAACTACTAATCAGGCAGAATTTATTGTTGCAAAACATAGAAATGGTAGTTTGGATAATATTCGTTTAAAATTCTTAGGTCAATTTGGTAAGTTTGACAACTTAGATGAATTTGGTATGACTTACGATGATTCATTGCCTTCTAAAATGAATTTAGATTCGCAAATTAATCCATTTGCTACTCCAAATTTACCATCGCCAAATGATGCTTTTGGAAGTAGCATGAATAGTAGTTTTGATGAGAATAGTGATGTGCCATTTTAAGTAATTTATTTTGTTGATTTTTTCTTTTTTGTATTAGTTTTTTTGTTATTTTTAGACAATTAACTATAAAAACTAAAAAATTATGCCGAACTACATTATTTCATTAACTGATGCAAAATCATGGGCAAAATCATGGCAAACCAACCCACCAAAACCATTAGCTAAAGCACATTTAATTCCTTTAGAAGTTTTAACTGAATTGTTAGGAATAACTGATGTTGCAAATGTTAGAGCCTACATGGGTGTTGATTCAACTGGAGAACAAAAATTAATGTTTGTTGGTGTTGATGGTAATGGAGATGATATTACTGATGCTGTTTACAGCGGTACTCAACCTTGTCCTAATTGTTGCGATCCTAATAGTCCACTATATAATCCATAAAATTTGAAAACAAGATACTATATTTATATCTTAATTTTTGTTGTAGCGATATTATATCTTATAGGTTTTAAAAAGAAAAGTAAAGCCTATAAGATTTTTTCGCTTTTCCTTGTTTTTGATGTCTTAATGAATTACGTATCAGACGAATTGTATATTTGGTTTAAGATTTACAATCATTTTTTTATAAATATTATATTTCTCTTTCAATTTGGCATTTTGAGTCTGTTTTATTCCTATTCTTTCGAAGATAAAAAATGGAGAAATGTTGTTGAAGTTTTATTGATTTTGGTGTCCAGTTATTTGCTAATTAAGTATTTAATTTTTCCTGAAACCTTCTTTGTGCTTCATTACTTAGATATCTATTTAACCATATTTCCAATAATTGTTTATGGAGTTGTATATTTATATAATGAATATGACAAACCACAAGAATTATATTTTGCTAATTTGGCTTTATTAATTCACTTCATTAGTTACTTTTTTTGTTATTTATCTTGGCCATTACATAGTCTTGCTATCGATCATAGTTATATGGTTGAGTTTACAAAAATTATTGGTGTTTACACTACGGATATGAGTTATGTTACTTATATTGTATATTCTGTCATCTTGCTTTATCAACTAAAAAAATTAAAATCTTAATCAGATATGGAAGTTACTCATATTGCTGTAGACCAAATTATAAAAGCTTTTCTATTTATATTATTTGCTTTTTTTAGTGTTTTTTTAACCTTAGTTCTTTTCTTTTATTTTTCAAGAAAGAAGATTGTTAAAATTGAGGTGGAAAAAAAGAATCAAGAAATTAATTATCAAAAAGAAATCTTACAATCTGTTATTCAAACACAAGAAGAAGAACGTATGCGTATTGCACAAGATTTGCATGATGATATTAGTTCTAAATTAAATATAGTTTCTTTAAATACACATTTATTAAAAACGCCTAATCTATCTGAATCGGAATATGCTGAAATAATAGATAATATTGTGAATTTAACAGCTAAAGCATTAGAAAATTCAAGAAGAATTGCGCATGATTTATTGCCGCCAGTTTTTGAAAAATTTGGATTGCATGCCGCTGTTGAAGAATTAGTTTTAGAGTTTTCTTCAGCTAAAAATGTTCAAATTAACTATGAAAATGAATTGGAGTTTAGTGATTTAGAAGTCAATAAACAACTGCACATTTTTAGAATTCTGCAAGAATTACTAAACAATTCAATGCGACACGGAAAAGCTTCAAGTATTTCAATTAAATTTGTAAATAAAACCGAGCAAAATATGTGTTTGTATTCAGATAATGGCGTAGGTTTTAATGTCAGTTTAGGGAATCAAAAAAGAGGAATTGGAATGCAAAATATAGAAAGTAGGATAAATTTTTTAGGTGGAAAACTAAAAGTAGAGTCAGAAATAAATAAAGGTGTTCAAATTGAATTTAATTTTTAAGAAAGATGAACACAAAAATAAATATTGTTTTAGCGGATGATGAGGTTCTTTTTAGAAAAGGAATTTCATTTTTATTACAACGAGAATCTAATTTCAACATTGTTTTTGAAGCCAATGATGGACAAGAATTAGTTGATTATTTAAAATCAGTTGAAATATTGCCAGATATTGTAATTACCGATTTAAAAATGCCAAATTTAAATGGTGTTGAAACTACAAAAATATTACATTCAGACTTTCCAGAATTAAAAGTAATCGCATTAACGAGTTATAATACACCATCTTTTATTTCAAATATGATACAAGTTGGAGCCGTTTCTTATATCGTAAAAAACGCTTCTCCAGAAGAAGTTGTGCTTACTATAAATGAAGTGGCAACTAAAGGTTTTTATTATAATGAAGAAGTTATGAAGGTTATTTATAAAGATATAATTTCTGGAAAACAACCCGCAAAAAGTGATTTGGATAGCATGCAGTTAACCGCAAGGGAAATTGAAATTTTAAAATTAATTTGCAAACAGTTTAATGCTGTGGAAATTGCTGAAAAATTATGTATTAGTCCAAGAACTGCGGAAGGACACAGAAATAATTTATTACTAAAAACGCAAACTAAAAACATAGCCGGACTAGTAGTCTACGCTATTCAAAACAATATTATTACTTTAAACGAAATCGATTTGTAATTTTTTTTGAATTCAGTTCGAACAATTTAGAAGAGAATTGTTGTATATATATATATTGAATAATCAGGTTTTTTCCTAAGGACTAGGATAGAGAAAATTATTCGAACTGAATTCAGAAAAAATATATTTAACTTATGAATAAAAATTTAGCCACTAAAACAGCATAAATACAAATCGTAATTCCAAGTAAAACTAATCCAATTAGTCTTAATGTATTGTTGTCTTTCTTTTCAAACATGGGGTGAGTATTCATATCATTTATTTTTTACTAAATTACTTTTTTTGCTATTACTGGTTTAGAGTAGAATTACCTGATTTTTCATCTAGGTAGAAATACCTGGTTTTGACTAGGTAGAATTACCTAAACTTTAACAATTAATTATTTTATCTTTTCCTTATCTTTGGTTTATTATTGGTAAATCAACGAATTAGATACATTTGATGAATTCAAAATTTAAAATTTTTGCACTAGCAGTCAGTATGATTTTTTATAGCTTTCAAGCTATGGCATCTTCTATATTATTGCCAATGGATGATGAAGGGCAACAAAATCATTTAAAAGCTTACGGAATTACGTATTGGGCATTAGCTAAAAGTTATAAAGTAAACTGGTTGTTAAATTACAGAGGTGGTTCTTTTTTATTACCAGATGGCGAGGATATTAGAAAAGAATGTCAAATACGTGGTGTTTCTTTTGAAGTGCTATCAGATGGAGCAACAACTTCTATTTTGGAAGAAATAAGTAGTCCGTCTCAAAATATGGAAACTGTTGTGCTAGAAAAAGCTCCAAAAATTGCAGTTTATACTCCAAAAGGAAAACAACCTTGGGATGATGCGGTTACTATGGTTTTAACCTATGCCGAAATTCCATATACAGAAATTTATGATGAAGAAGTTTTGTCGGATCAATTGGTTTTGTATGAATGGTTACACTTGCATCACGAGGATTTTACAGGTCAATACGGAAAGTTTTTTGGAAATTACAGAAATGCGCCTTGGTATATTCAACAAAAGTTAGAAGCGGAAGCTTTGGCTAAAAAACTTGGATTCAATAAAGTTTCAGAAGAAAAAAGAGCAGTAGCTGTCAAAATTAGAGATTATGTAATTGGTGGTGGATTTATGTTTGCTATGTGTTCAGCTACTGATAGTTTTGATATTGCACTTTCTGCAGAAAATACAGATATATGTGAACCGATGTTTGATGGAGACGAAAGTGAACCTAATTATCAAGCTAAAATTAATTATAACAACACATTTGCATTTAAAGATTATGTTTTAGAAAAGCAACCTATGCGATATGAGTTTTCTGATATTGACACCACAGAAGAACACGGAAAAGGAAGTTTTTCTATGGAAGTGGATTATTTTACATTAATGGATTTTTCTGCCAAATGGGATCCAATTCCAACAATGTTGTGTCAAAATCATACTCAAATTGTAAAAGGATTTATGGGTCAAACAACCGCTTTTGCAGCTGATAAAATTAAATCGAATGTATTATTGATGGGTGAATGTAAAATTAATGGAGAAGCGCGTTACATTCATGGACAAAAAGGAAAAGGAATGTTTACGTATTATGGTGGTCACGATCCGGAAGATTATCAACACAGAGTAGGTGATGCTCCAACGGTTTTAGATTTACATCCTAACTCGCCAGGATATCGTTTAATTTTAAATAATGTGTTATTTCCTGCAGCAAGAAAGAAAAAATTAAAAACTTAGAATTAAAAATCCCAAATTCAAAACTGAATTTGGGATTTTTAATTTTATATAAATCAAAGATTACATTCCTCCGAATTTTTGTTGTAATTCTTCTTGAGTTACTTTTTTGTAACCTTCTGGTACAATAAATGTTTTTTCAGAAACAGCTTTGTCAAAAGCAGTAGCTTTTAAAATTACTTTACTTTCACCTTCACCAGCTTCAATTTCTAAAGGGAATCCAGCTAATTTTAATTTATCTGTAGTTTTAGTTTGTGGTGCAATTGCTTCTGTAATGTAAAATGCACTTTTAAGTCCACCAGTCATTACAATATTAGCTTTGTAACATTTGTATCCTATAATTTCTTTTGTATCTTTTTTGTCATAAGTAACAGATTCAGCATCTTTTAATGAACCAATGTCATTATTGCCAAAAGCTTCAGATTCTCCAGTTAATTCATATTTTTCACCCATCATATCCATTAACATTCTCGTGTCTTTGATGTTGTTTTTATCTGCAGTAATCGTTTTCATTGAAATCATTCCGCCCATCATATCAACTTGTGTAGCGCTAGATTTTTCATTAAATGAAACTTTAATTGTGTTAGTTCCCATTTGAGCCACTTGCTCATTATCTGGCATGGTCATTTCATAAGTTACTGCACCAGATTTAGTTTGTGCATAAAATTGTGTAGAGAAAATTGCGAATGCAACTAAGGCAATTTGTTTTAAATTTTTCATATTTTATGGTTTAATTTTAAGAATTAGTATCTTATTTTAATAAAAAGTTACAATCAATAGTTACTTTTTTTGCTACTTTTTTAGAAACCACACTTGGGATTTCTATATCAAAATCAGAAACATTTACCGTGAAATTAGTTTTAATTTCAATGTCATTTCCTGTTTTTTTAATTTTTGCTATAGTAGTAATGTCTTTGCTTTTACCGTGAAGTTCTAATTTTCCTTTTATGGTATAGTTTTCAGAGCTTGTTGTTATTTTTGAAATGTCAAAACCTTCAATTTTACCCTTAAAAGTGGCTTTTGGATATTTGGAGCTTTCTATGTAGTTTTCGTTAAAATGCTCTTCCATTAAAGCAATTTTAAATCGAAATCCTTTCATTAATGCTAAGGCTGCAATTTCTCCGTTTACTGTATTTAAGATACAGGTTACGGCTGTGTTTTTTCCTTTCACTTCTTCAAAAGAAGGAACTGAAGCTTCAAATGTAATTGTACCAGTTTTGGTTATTTTTTTTTCTTGAATTGGTGCAAAACTAAATAATGCAACTAATCCTAATGATGCAATTTTTTTCATATAATTATTTGTTACAAATATTATTCCAAATAGCCACTTGCTTTCCAATCAACAATAATGTCAATTGAAGCTTGAGGAAGTCTTGGTCCGCCTAAAGGCATCAATCCAGCAGAACCTTCAGGTCTGGAAATTTTCCCAATAAGATTTCTGTTTTCAATGGCTTCTTTTACAGCTGCCGCAGTTGTTAATGACATAGGCGCACCATTTGAAGGCGTGTCACCATGACAAATAATACATTTACTATCTATAATTGGCTTTACATCTATACTATATCTTGTGTTGCCTAATAAAATTGGATTTGTTAAATCATCTTCTGAATTATTTGAGCAATTTGTTAAAAATAGATATAATACAAAAACAAAATATTTATTATTTTTCATGTTAAAAAGCTTAAAATCATATACAATATTACGAAAAAAAATACTAAGTTTGTAATGGATAATCTGTATTTATGAAAAAAGTTGTAATTGGTTTTGTGGTTTTAATGGTAGGATTATTCTTGGTATACAAGTATTTGTATCATGAACATAGAGATATTGCAACTGAAGCCCCTTCTTTCTCAGTTACAGTAAATCAACTTTTGAAAGAGTTTACTGAAAATGAAACTAAAGCAAATTCAAAATATTTGGATAAGTCTATAAATATCAAAGGAAAAATAACAAGTGTTGATAATGCTAATAAAACGATTGTTTTAGATGAAAAAGTATTCGTAATGCTAACAACTCCTACAGATATTAAAATGAATTCAGAAATTTCTGTACAAGGTAGATTAATAGGTTATGATTCTTTATTAGAAGAAATTAAATTAGATCAGGCACAAATAAAATAGAGATATGCTAAAAAAAATCACATTATTGTTTTGTGTCTTCCCTTTTATGATGGTTGCTCAAGACGATTTATTAACCGAAATAGATTCTGTAGCATCAAATGAATCAGTTATTTCTGCTTTTAAGTCGTTAAAAATTGTGAATTTAGAATCTACAAAATTAGCCTCTAAAGGCGATTTATATTTTGTGGTTTCTCATCGATTTGGATATTTTGACAAAGGTTTTGAAGATTTTTTTGGTTTAGACGAAGCCAATACGCGTTTGCAATTTGTATATGGATTAACAAAAGGAATTAGTATTCATGCTTCACGTTCTGGGTTTCAGAAAGCGTATGAGTTTGCAGGGAAATATCGTTTGGTGAGTCAGAAAAATTCTGGATCTCCTTTTGAAATTGTAGGATTTAATAGTGTAACAATAAACACAGAATTAGATAAAGTGCTTTTGCCTAAATTAGAATTTAGTGATCGATTAGCTTACGTAAATCAGATTCTTATTTCAAGAAAATTTAATGATAAATTATCTTTAGAATTGGCGCCAACTTATTTTCATGAAAATTATGTTGCCAATAATTCACAAGAAAACAGCCAATTCGCATTGGGTTTAGGCGGAAGATATAAATTAACAAAACGCTGGTCTTTTAACATGGATTATGCGGCACATTTAAATAGAGCTAGTAATTCCGTATTTAAAAACCCTCTTTCGATAGGTTTCGATTTAGAAACTGGTGGACATGTTTTTCAAATGCATTTTACTAATTCACAAGCCATGCACGAATCTGGTTATTTAGGAAATACTGCTGGAAGTTGGGGTGATGGACAAATTGCTTTTGGTTTTAATTTAGTTAGAGTTTTTTAAGATATGAGAATAGCACTATTATTTTTCTTTGTAGTTTCTTTTTCCTTCGCGCAAAAGGACGTTTTTACAGTTGCTAAAAATGGGACAATTCAAGAAATGAAAATGCTTTTTGAGAAAGATTCGAATTGCGTAAATATGATTGATAAAAATGAATTTTCACCATTAATTTTGGCTTCTTATCGAGGAAATTTTGAAGTAGCAAAGTATTTGATTACCATTGTTAATGATGTTAATTATCTATCTCCAGAAGGAACGGCTTTAATGGCTGCTGTAATGAGAGGTGATGTCGTATTGATAAACATGCTTATTGAGAAAAAGGCAAATTTAGATTTAACAAATAGAAACGGAGTTACTGCATTAATGCTAGCCACTCAGTTTAAAAAAATTGAAATTATTAAAATTTTAATGCAAAACAAAGCGAATAAATTATTGAAAGACAATGATGGAAAAACAGCTTTTGAGTATGCAGTAAATACAAACGATGATACAATTATTCAACTATTAAAAAATTAAAAAAATTATGAAAAAGAAAATTACTTTATTATTTATTTTTGTTACAACGTTACTAAGTGCGCAACAAAAATCAACAGGAAACGTTTCATTGGGAACAGATATGGTAGCGAATTTATCTCTTGATAACGGTACTCAATTAGCTACTTTAACACTTTCAGGACCAAATGACAGATGGTTTGCTTTACAGTTTGGTTCATTTACAAACGGAATGCAAGCTGGAACTGATGTAGTGTATTGGAATGGAACTATTTTAGTTGATGCTAGACACGTTGGAATTGGTTCTGCTCCAACAACTGATGGTACAAATAATTGGACAATAGTTACTAATACAAATAATTTGCCAGCAGCTGGTCAAAGAACACTAGTTTATACGAGACCTTTTGTAACCGGTGATACTAACGATTATACTTTTGATTTTTCAGATACAACTATCGATTTAGCTTTAGCAAAACACCAATCAGCTTCATTCACTTTAGCTTATCATGGTGGTGCGAATAGAGTTGTTGTTTTAGACAATGCTTTTCCTGTTTTAGATTCTGAAGATTTTTCTTTAAAAGCGTCAACATTATATCCAAACCCAAGTAAAGGTGAATTTGTGATTTCAACTAAAACATATTTAAATACAGTGAATGTTTATAATATTAATGGTGCTTTTATTAAAACTATAAAAGTTGACGATACATCTGAAAATGTTGAACTTAATATTTCTGGACTTCCAGTTGGAATATATTTATTAGAATTAAAAAACGAAACTGAAAAAACTTGGAAAAAAGTTATTATCGAATAATTATAAAAAAATAGTAATTTTACAAAGTCCCATAATTCTGGGACTTTTTTTAATATATGTCAATACTCAAGAAAATAAATAAAAAAGCAAAAGCAGAGAATAATACCGGTTTTGGTTCGAATTCTCAAAATTATGGTGGCCGATTTATAAATAAAAACGGAAACGCAAATATTCAAAAAGTGGGTATTGGGTTTTTGGAAAGTATAAGTTGGTATCATATTATGCTTAAAATTCCGCGTTGGAAATTCTTTTTCATCATCATACTTTTTTACTTTACTGTCAATTTGTTTTTTGCATCAATTTACTTATTTATCGGTGTAGAAAATTTACGTGGAGTTGATTCTATTACTAGAATGGATAAGTTTGGTGAAGCTTTTTTCTTTAGTATTCAAACATTTACAACTGTAGGTTATGGACATATTAGTCCATCAGGTTTTTTAGCTAGTTTTGTGGCTGCTGTTGAAGCTTTATCTGGATTGTTAAGCTTTGCTATTGCAACTGGATTATTTTACGGAAGATTTAGTAAGCCAAATGCTCATATTCAGTTTTCAGAAAATGCAATAATTGCTCCATATAGAGATGGTAAAGCTTTGATGATGCGAATGGCTCCTCACAAGAACACTAATTTAACCGATACGGAAGCCTTTATTACTGTCGGAATTCTAATTGAAGAAAATGGTGTTTCTACTAATAAATTTTATAGTTTACCTTTAGAAATGAATAAAATTAACTCTTTAACTTTGAGTTGGACACTTGTTCATCCAATTGATGAAGAAAGTCCATTATTTAATTTAAATGCTACAGATTATCAGCAAACAATTGGAGAAATATTAGTGTATGTGAAAGCTTTTGATGACATGTACAGTTCAACAGTTGTAAAAAGAACTTCCTATACTTTTGATGAAATTGTATATGGAGCAAAATTTTCACCTATGTACGATAAAAATGAATCGAATACCAAAACAATATTACATTTAGATTATTTGAACAAATTTGTGAATGTGGATTTATAAAAAAAAAGGCTATCTGATTTAGATAGCCTTTTTTTAGTTAGTGTATTTATTTTATTTTTTGATGAAATTCTCACCAAATTTTTTTCCTTCTTTAGTTTCAATACTTAAGATGTAAAGACCTTCACTTAAGCTAGAAACATCAATTTTTGTAAAATTAGAAGTAATTTTTTTAATTGTTTTTCCACTTGCGTCAATAATATTTACTGAAGAAATATTAATATTTTCTAAATTAGAAATTGATAAATAATCTGAAGTTGGATTTGGATAAATTTTAATTTCTTTTCCATTAAATGCAGACGCACTTAATGCAAAGTTTCCTTCAATAACATTAACAGTTTGATTAATGCTAGGGTTTGTAATTACATCAACTGTTCCAGAAGGCCAAATGATTTTTATTTGTGTAATGGCTGTTGCTGTTCCAATTCCGAAATGAGCATTTAAAGTACTCATAAATTCAAAACCTTCACCACTTCTTATATCTCTAATTTGTTTTCCCCAAGCACCATAAATTTCTACACGTGCACCAATTCCATTTCTATTACTTTGAATACCTTGTAATGTTATTTTTACCCAATTGTTTCCATTTGGAACTGCTTTGTGGATTGAACCACCATTTGCAATATCAAGAAAACCATCGTTATTTAAATCTCCAATTGCACCAAGAGAAATATTACTTGGATAAGTAGCCGACGCAAATGTGTTATTACCTTGATTAAACATTATTTTATTTCCACCACCCATAATGTCAATAAATCCATTATTATCAAAATCATAAGCAATATAATCTCTATTGATTGTGTTATTTGTATCCCAACCAGATCCGGCAGTTATGTTTGTAAATGCTTCTTCAACACTATTAGAAGTGTCTAAATTGTTTTTGTATAATCTACTTGATAAAGATCCACCATTTGCACCGATTAAAATATCCATATCACCATCATTGTCAAAATCTGCCACAGCAGAAGACCAAGATTGTACTGGAGTGAAGTTAATTTGTGCTTGTGCAGATACATCTGTAAAAACCCCATTTCCATCATTTCTATGTAATTCACAAGGAGGTCCAGAGCATTTTGAAATGAACATATCTGAATCGCCATCATTATCATAATCTGTCCATATTGAAGCATAATTTCCACCGCTTGAAAGCGTACCTAATGAATAGGAACCACTAGTAACTCCAGATTGGTAATGTGTAAATGAAGAACCATTATTTAGATAGTATACGTTTGGAGCTACATCATGACATGAAAACGCATCTAAATTTCCATCATTATTAATGTCAATAAAATTTGTTCTTTGACAGAAAATATAATCTGATGGATTGATATTTGAATAAGCTGTTCCTGTGCTGTTTGATTGCCAAAACGTTAGTCCGCTTGAACTACCTAAAACTAAATCATTAAATCCGTCTCTGTTATAATCTCCAGCAGCTAAACTCCATGAAGGCATATCGCTTGTTCCAGTTATTGGAAAATCACTTACTGTAAATGCTCCACCAACACCTTGAAAATGAACTCTCAGATTATTGTCGCTTACTCCAACAATATCATCTTTATTGTCACCATTCATATCAACAACACAACTATTATAATTACTATTAATTGTTGCAATTGTTTGTGTCGTATAGCTTATTGGAGTAGGAATTGGTGGAACATAAGCAGCTTCAGTTAATTGAAAAGTAAATCCTAATGCTGTCCATTTATTGTCCCAAGCAATATAATATGTAGTTCCAGCATTAGCTGTAAAACTTCCTACAGATGAAAAATTTGCACCTGAATCATCGTCGCCACCCACACAAGTAAATGATCCACAAGTTCCTGTATAAACATGAAAACGTGTATCAACTTTTGGATTATTAGCAGGAATATTAGTACTAACTGTAGTAGTAAAGGTTTGTGTTGGAATATAAATATACCATTCACCATTTGTAGCTCCAGTTCCATTTGGAGCACAAATAGGAAAAGGCACATCTGTTCCGTTTACTGCTGTTACAACATGTGTTCCGGGTGTTATTGTTAGAGCGCTGGAACAAGTGTTTTGGGCTGTTGCAATATAAAAAGCAACGAGTGATAAAATTAGTGTAGTAGTTTTTTTCATGTTATAGTAGTTTAGTTTTTTTTATAGACAAGGTTGTAATGAATTAATCCATTGACCGATTAAATCCAATCCTTCTTGATGAATTATTGTTCGTCCGTGTAAAGGCATTCTAAAGTTTTCGTTGGTTGTATTTAATCTGTAATACATCATGGAACGATTTATATTTCCTGGTGTTACGATTTTACTTAAAGCTGGTGCGAAATTTTGCATATCTTCAGTATCAACACAAACTCCCATATTAGCTAATCCGTTTGCACTTCCTGTTTCTGTAAAGGCAAATCTCATTGGTCTGTAATCGCAATGTTTACCATTCTGATGACAATGCGCGCAATTAATATCAACATAAGATCTTGCTCTTTTTTCTAAAGATTTTGAAACATCATTATAGTCAATTGTTGTATTGTTTTCGGTTGGTAATGTAAAATCATTATCCAAATAACCTTGTTCAATCCATTTGGTCAATTGATTTTGTGAAGTAGTTCCGTAAGTATAATTGAAATTTAAATTTTGAGGTTTTATTCCGATTGGAATATGTATGGTTTGTAAATTTCCACCTATGTTTTGTGTGCTTTTATGACAAATAATACATTGTACTTCTGATGGAATTCTGTAATCTGTAGTTTTTACAACGTCATTTTCGTCTTTCCATGAAATGTTTACAAAACTTCCGTTTAAGTCTAAAGTTGCTTCCGTTTGTTCGTCATTCCAAACATAATTTGCAAAAATCCAACCCGTTTGTTTTCGAATCATAATTCTTGTTTCTAAAATTCGGGTTGTATTGTTTGGCTGAACATTTTCGTAATAAAAAGTTTTTATTAATGCAGCTCCAACAGGTAATTCTAGTACATTTGAATCACCATTAAATGTTGCTTTTACACCAATTGGCATCCAAACAAATCTCTTTTTATGCGCATAATCTGTAAATAATGAACTTGCTGGTGCGTATGGAATTACATTCAATGATGGGATTTGATTTTTCATATCGCCATCAAAAAAATGATAATCGGAAAGTTTAGGGTAAGGAACCTGAGTTAAATCAACTTTTACAGGTGAAGTTGGTATGTCAACATATTCTTCTTTAGTATCATCATTATTACATGAAAACAATAAAAAGACAATAATCAATAGTAATGTTGAGAGTATTTTTTTATGCATTTTATTAAAATTTCCACTAAAATAGTTAAAATTTAATAACAGGAATAAGTTTTTTTGTGATATTTGTTAAATCGGTTGATTTTTCTGTAGCTTTTTTCTTAAAAATAGTCAATGGTTTTTGATAACAACTTTGTATCTATTTTAAATTAAGAACAACATTATATTTTTCTAAATTATCTAAAGCTTCTGGTGAAGAAAAATCTAAAGTGATTTCATCTTGTAAAGATACTTTTTTAGCAGAAATTCGGTTGATGCTTTCATAAAAACGCCGTACTTCTTCTAAATTTGATAATATTAATTTTGGAACTTGTACATTTTTGCCTTTATCATTTTTAGCAACCATTGTAAAATAACTAGAATTAGTATGTTTTACTTTTCCAGTTTGTATGTTTTGAGAAGTCACTCGGATTCCAACTACCATTGAACTATTTCCAACATAATTTACGCAAGCTTTTAAGGTTACCAATTCGCCAATTTCAACAGGACTTAAAAAGTTAACGGTATCTACTGAAGCCGTTACGCAATAACTTCCGCAATATTTTGAAGCACATGCAAATGCAATTTGATCCATCAAACTTAACAAATAACCACCATGAATTTTTCCACTAAAATTGGAATGGGATGGCAACATTAATTCTGATAATGTAATTTTTGATGCAGAAACTGTATTAGAATTACTCATTTATTTGACATTAAAATAAGGTGATTTTTCAGGAGATACTTTTGTAATATAATAATTGGTTTCACCCCACCAAGAAAAAGTTCCGTATCGTTCAATATATTCGATTTTTACAAATTTTCCTTGATTCAGTTTCATTTGTTCAATTAGCTCTGGATTATTGTCCATTACTGAAAACGCAAATTTTTGCGAACCTGAAAGTCCTTGGCTTAATTCGCCTTCCCAAGTTTTAAAAACATATCCTTTATGACTAAATTTAATTAATTCTCCAGTTCTAATTCCATCACTAAAAGTAGCGTAATATAAAAAGGTAATGTAGGCTGAAGCGGCTAATACAATAGCTAATATTCCATACACTAAAATCTTTCGTATTATAGTCATATTGTTCGATTTTTATTCTGTCCCAAAGTCTCGGGATTCAGATTCAGTTAATAATTCTTCGTTATTTTCTGCTCTTTTCAAAATGGCTTCAGGTAATGCTTTTTTCGCTTTAGCACCCATTTTCTTTAACTTTTCGGCACTTGTTACTAAGTTTCCTTTTCCTTCTGTTAGCTTATTCATAGCTGATGAATATTCCACTTTGGCTTCGTCCATTTTCTTTCCAATTTTAATTAAGTCGGAAACAAAACCTTCAAATTTATCATATAATGCTCCAGCCTGACGCGCAATTTCAATGGCATTTTCTTGCTGTTTTTGATTCGTCCACATACTATCAATTGTGCGTAAAGTCGCCAATAGCGTAGAAGGTGTAACAATCACAATATTCTTCTCGAATGCTTTGTTGTATAAATTTAAATCTTCTTGTAAAGCTAAGGCAAAAGCGGGTTCAATCGGAATAAATAACAATACAAAATCAGGACTTTCCATTTGATAAATGTCTTGATAACGCTTGTCACTCAATTGTTCTACGTGTCTTTTTACAGAATTTACATGTTCTTTTAAATAGATGTTTTGCTGTGCATCATCTTCTTCATTCACGTATTTTTCATACGCAGTCAACGAAACTTTACTATCCACAACCATCTTTTTTCCATCAGGTAAATTGATAATTACGTCAGGTAAAATTCTTGCACCATCTTCTGAAGTGAAAGATTGTTGCACTTCGTATTCGCGACCTTTTTCTAACCCCGATTTTTCTAAAACGCGTTCCAAAACCAATTCACCCCAATTTCCTTGCATTTTACTATCACCTTTTAAGGCTTTAGTTAGGTTGATGGTTTCTTTACTCATTTGCGCATTCATTTCGCGTAAGCCTAATATTTGCTGACGTAAAGCGGCGTGATAATCGATACTTTCTTTATGCGTGTCTTCTACTTTTTTCTCAAAATGCAGAATTTTATCTTGTAATGGCGATAAAATATTTTTTAAGTTTTCTTTATTTTGTTCGGTGAATTTCTGTGTTTTTTCTTCCAGAATTTTATTCGCCAAGTTTTCAAATTCTTTACTGAATTTCTCTTGTAACTGATTGATTTCTTCTTTTTGTTCTTTGGTACGATCCAATAAATTATCGAAATCATTTTCCTTTTTCGCTAATAAAATAGCAAATTCTTCTTTTTCAGCTTGTACTTTTTGTTTCTCGATTTGTAAATTCTGAAACGAAATTTTTAATTCGGAAAGTTGATTGTTTTGTGAAGTTAATTGTCCGTCTAAATTGCTTTTTTCAGCATTAGATTGGGTTTTTGAAAGCAGTTTGCCAATGTAGAAACCAATGGCTAACGAAACTAAAATGGCGAATACTAAGATAATGGATGTGTTCATTTTCGGGATATAATTTTATAAAAAGTAAAAATAATGTTTTTTTTAAAATTAACCGCAGATTCGCAGATTAAAAAAATCAAAATTAATCTGCGAATCTGCGGTAAAATTTAATCTCAATGTTTGTCACGCTGAAAGCGTCTCATCAGCTTTATAATTAAAGATTCTTTCAGAATGACAAGATTGTGAGTAAAAAATCATACAGATATTTACTTTTTAAAACTATTTTTGCACCATGAAAACACACCAGCATTTTATTTTACACAAACCACACGGATTTATCAGTCAGTTTATTTACGAGCTAAAACGTAACAAACGTAAATTGGGCGAATTATACGATTTTCCTGAAGGAACTATGGCAATTGGTAGATTGGATGAAGATTCGGAAGGCTTGTTATTATTGACGACTGACGGCATGATGAGCGAGATTGTTCGAAGTAAAAAAGTAGAAAAAGAATATTACGCTCAAGTCGATGGAATTATCAACGAAGAGGCTGTGGAACAACTTAAAAATGGTGTAGAAATTGGTTTTCACGGTAAAAAATATATCACTAAAAAATGCCAAGCGAAATTGATTCCAGTTCCAACTCACATTGGCGAAGGCCGAAGAATTAGAGACGAACGTCACGGACCAACAAGTTGGGTTTCCATAACTTTAACGGAAGGGAAATTTCGTCAAGTAAGAAAAATGACTTCAGCGGTTGGTTTTCCAACGTTACGATTAATTAGAGTTCGCGTTGGAAATATTGAATTGGGTGATTTAAAAGCGGGTGAAGTGAAAGAGATTTTTAAAGAAAGTTTTGATAGAATTTTGGAGTAGAATTTACCATTAAGGTATTAAGTAAATTAAGATTTTTAAAAATAACTTAATGATTCTTAATAACTTAATGTTGAAAAATTATCTCACAATAAACTTACCATGTGTTTTATCAAAAACGATATGTTCGTCTTTAAATAAAGTATCAAAAACACCTTTTTCAATTAAATTGCAAGGTTGGTCTTGTACACAAAAATCTTCGGTCATTACAATCATTTCGTCACTTAGCTGAATTGCCAAATCGATATCATGTGTAGAAAATAAAATACATTTATTGTTTTCGTTGGCTAATTTCTTTAACAATTTAAAAACCGCCACTTTATGAAATAAATCTAAATGGGTTGTTGGTTCATCTAAAATAATTAGCGGTGTATCTTGAGCTAACGCTCTTGCAATCATTACTTTTTGCAATTGTCCATCACTAATTTCACTATACTTTTTATATTTTAAATGATCGATGTTGGTTACTGAAATTGCATTTTCAATATGATTAAAATCGTTTTCCGTTAAGTTACCCATCCAATTCGTATAGGGATGTCGGCCTAAAGCGATTAATTCCGAAACCGTTAAATTACTCGCAGGCAATTTTTCAGTAGTTACGATACTTAAATTTTGTGCTAAGGATTCTGGAGTGTAATTAGCAATTTTTTTATCGGAAAGAAAAACTTGTCCTTCCAATGCTGGAATAATTGCGGTAATCGTTTTTAATAAAGTCGACTTTCCAATTCCGTTTCCTCCAATTAAAGTAATTAATTTTCCGGCTTCTAATTCAATATTAATATTAGCAGCAATTTGAATTTTACCTTTTTTAGAAGTATATCCAATGTTTAGATTTTCTGTTTTTAAGATAGCTTTCGACTCCATAATTATCTAATTCCTTTCTTTCTAATAATTAACCAAATAACCACCGGCGCTCCTAAAATAGAAGTAATCGCATTAATTGGAATGGTGAAATCTTGATTTGGCATTTGAGAAATCGTATCGCAAACTAACATCGTTATCGCACCTAAAAGTAACGTAGCCACAAAAAGTGTTTTATGTTGACTGGTTTGAAAAATTAACTTCGCCATATGCGGAATCGCTAATCCAACAAAAGCAATTGGTCCAACAAAAGCTGTGATTGTTCCTGCTAAAATACTGGTGGCAATGATGCTGATATTTCGTGTTCTTTTAATGGAGATTCCTAAACTTCTCGCATAATTTTCGCCCAATAATAAACCATCTAAAGGTTTGATAATCGTAAAACTTAAAAGTAAGCCTATCGAAACGACTGTCGTTAATAAATAGACTTGATTTTGGTTCAAATTACCTAAACTTCCTAAAGTCCAGAATGTAAATTTTTGTAATTGTTCTGCACTTGAAAAAGAAGTTAAAACATTGATAATGGCACTTGTTAAACTACTAAACATCAATCCGACAATCAAAATCGACATGGTATCTTTTAATTTTGAAGCGACAAAGAAAACCAATAATAAAACTAAGAAACTTCCGAAGAAAGCACCAATTAATATTCCGTAATCGTTCACTAAAAAATCAGCAACAAAAGTGGGTAGTAGGAAAGAACCCATGATAACTATCGCAACTCCTAAACTCGCACCAGAACTCAAACCTAAAACATAAGGTCCAGCTAATGGGTTTCTAAAAAGCGTTTGCATAATTAACCCAGAAACACTCAATCCAACACCAGTTAAAATGGCCACAATCGCTTTCGGAAATCTATAATCTAAAATTATGTATGTCCAAGTGTGTTTTTCATGTGATTGATTCAGTAAAATTTCGCACACATCTCCTAATGGAATTAGTACATTTCCCAAAGCTAAATTCGCAAGAAAAGCCAAGATTAGTAAGGTAAATAATCCTATAAAGAGCGAGCTATTTTTGAACGTTTTTTGCATTTAGTTGATTTTTGTGGCAAAGGTAAATTCGTAGTCTTCCATCAATTCTGGATGTAAAATTTTTATAAAATCTTTCAAAACTAAATCGGGTCTCGATGGACTTTGTTCGTAATAAATTACGCCACCCGTTTTTCCGGTTTTGACTTCAAAACTATATACTTCTCCTTTTTTAAAGGCATCAAAAGCGGCATAATTCGGATTCGTAGTTTTCATGTCATTTAACGATTTGAAACTACTTGTTATCCATTTGTCGGCAGCGTGAGCGGTTTCTAAAACTTTCTCAAAACCTAAAGGCGTACTTCCAGTTCCTTCCGTTTGTTTCCATAAATAATCGCCTTTCGCATCTTTCATATAATAGGCTAACCAACTATTTCCATTTGGTACAAACCATTGATCTTGATATAAGGAACCTAATAAAATGGTAGGTTGTTTCTTTAAATCTTTAACGATAGCCAACGTTTCATTATAGCTTTTTTCAATAGTATTAAATATGTCATTCGCTTCTTTTTCTTTTCCGAACAAAGCACCATATAATTTAATCCACTCTGCTTTTCCAAGAGGTGTTTGTTCCATCCAATCGGCTTGAATTACAATTTTAATTCCGTTTTGTTGTAAGTTTTTTAAAGTCGGGTTTACATTATCTACACAAAAAGAAACCAAAACATCTGGATTTAATTCTATAATTTTTTCAACATTCAAATTTTCATTCTGACCAACATTGACAATCTTTTTTTGATGAATTAAGGCTCTTGTTTTTTCCGAAGAAATATAATCGGTATGAGGAAATCCAATTAATTTATCTTCAATTCCTAATTGCTCTAAAAATGGAATGATTGTCGTAGAAGTTACGATTGCATTTTTTAAAGGAACATCAATAACTGGGAATTTTGAATATGTACTTGGGATTTTACTATTATTTTTTCTTAAAACATATGTAAACGTTTCTTTAGCATTTGGCCAAGGATTAGAAACTTTTACGATTGTAAAATCATCACCTTCTTCAATGGATAAACTTTTCGAATACTTGACATTGTTTTTAGAAAGTGTAATTTCTTTCGTAGAAGCAGTCTCTTTACAATTAAATAAGGAAAAGGATAAAAATGTAAAAATTAATAAGTAAAATCTGTTCATCGTTGTTGTTTTTGCAAATGTATAAAAAAAATGAAGGTTTAATTTTTGAAATTCGCAAAAATACTATCTTTACGAAGTGAATACAATTAGACAAAAATACTGCTCCGTTTGTAACGACCCGTTTGGTTGTGGTAATGAATCGGAAACTAAAAGATGTTGGTGCAATGATTTACCGCCCATTTTTACTTTGGATGGCATTTCTGATTGCCTATGTCCGCCGTGTTTGAAAAACGCTACCGTTGCAAAAATTGAAGAATATGTAGAAATAATTACGCCTGAAAACGCGAAAGATAACAAAGCTAAAGACTTACCTAAAACCACTCATTTTATTGAAAATATCGATTATTATATTGAAGATGGAAAGTATGTTTTTACAAAATGGTTTCATTTAAAAAGAGGAAATTGTTGTGAAAATGGTTGTCGTCATTGTCCATATGGATTTTTAAAAAAATAAAAAATAAAACATGATATATTTAATTACAGGTGGAGAACGTTCTGGAAAAAGTAGTTATGCTCAGAATTTAGCATTAGAACTTTCTAAAAACCCAATGTATGTGGCTACAGCCCGAAAATGGGATGGCGATTTTCAGAAAAGAATTGACAGACATCAGAGTGAAAGAGACGAAAATTGGACCAATATTGAAGAAGAAAAAAACTTGTCTACTATTGATTTTAAAGATAGAGTCGCGATTATAGATTGTGTGACTTTATGGTTAACGAACTTTTTTGTAGATACGAAAAATGATGTAGAACTTTCTTTAGAATTGGCTAAAGCCGAAATTGAAAAGCTAGCTTTAATTGAAGATACAACAATAATAATCATTACAAATGAAATCGGAATGGGTGTTCATGCAGAAACGCATATCGGTAGAAAATTTGTTGAATTACAAGGTTGGGTGAATCAGTTTATTGGCAAAAAAGCAGATAAAGTGACTTTTATGGTTTCAGGTTTACCAATGCAAGTCAAATAAGATGCGAGTACTAAGTTCTTGGAGTGGTGGAAAAGACAGTTGTTTTGCTTTAATGAAAGCAGCAGAACAAGGATTAAAACCGACAGTTTTATTAAACATGATGAATGAAAACGGAAAAGTGTCTCGTTCACACGGAATTCCATTTTCTATATTAGAACAACATGCCAAACAAATTGGTGTGCCTTTAGTAGCTGTTCCTGCGTCGTGGAATGAGTATGAGAAAAATTATATTGCGATTTTACACGATATTAAAAAGCAATACGAAATTGAAGGTGTTGTTTTTGGCGATATCGATTTACAGCCGCATAGAGATTGGGAAGAAAAAGTTTGTAATGCCGCAGAACTGAAAGCTTTTCTGCCGTTATGGCAACAAGATAGAGTCGATTTGGTTTTTCAAATGATTGATTCTGGCATTGAAACCATGATTGTTTCTTGTAATTTAGAAATGGGTGAAGAATATTTAGGTAAAATTGTTACCAAAGAATTAGCACTAGAATTGCAGCAGAAAGGAATTGATGCTTGTGGCGAAAATGGAGAATATCATACGCTAGTTATCAACTGTCCGATTTTTAAAGATAAGATTGAATTGCCAAAATTCAACAAGAAAACATACGATAATTATTGCTTTTTAATCTGGGAAGAATAGATGATGTCATTACAAGAAATAATGCAAAAAAGAAGAGACACGCGTCATTTTACAACGGATGAAGTACCTCAAGAAGTTTTAGATAAAGCCATTTTAGCAGGTCATTTTGCGCCAAGTGTGGGTTTGACCAATGCGACCCGATTTTTCATTGTTCGAAAAGCAGAAATTAAAACCGAAATAAAGAAAATATTTCAAAATTATCATGAGAAAGCCGCAAACTTAACGGATTCTCCAACTCAAAAAGAAAAATATTTACAACTAAAGTTAGAAGCGATTGAAGAAGCGCCAATCGGACTGATAATTGCTTATGACAGAAGTGTTTTAGATAACTTTACCATTGGAACAGTTGGTAGCAACGAAGCCATAAAATATAGCGCGGTTTGTGCCGCACAAAATGTTTGGTTGTCTTTAACCGAACATGGTTATTCCATGGGTTGGGTTTCTATTTTAAATCATTACGATTTTAAAAATCTATTAAATTTTTCTGAATACATTGAACCAATTGGCTATTTCTGTGTGGGAAAACCCGCTACGAATTACGATAATCAACCGATGTTACAACAATTAAAATGGAATGAAAAAACCGTTTCGCCAGTTGTGACTGAAATTGAAAACACCATTATAAAACAAGAAATACATTTCGAAAATAGTATTGCTAAAAATAATTTTTCAAAAATTTCAACTGAAGTCATTCAGCAAAAAATAGATAACAAAACCAAGCCATTAGGCGCATTAGGAAAGTTAGAAACGATTGCACATCAAATTGCAACCATTCAAAAATCGTTAGAAATACAAATTACAAATCCAACTTTAGTGGTTTTTGCGGCTGATCACGGAATTGCGAATCATGGCGTAAGTGCGTATCCACAAGAAGTAACCCGACAAATGGTCGAGAATTTTTTAACAGATGGCGCTGCGATTAATGTATTCTGTAAACAAAATAAAATCGATTTAAAAATTGTAGATGCTGGTGTCAACTACGATTTTCCAAAAATTGAAAAATTAATAGATAAGAAAGTCGCGAAAGGAACGCAATCGTTTTTGCAAACTCCGGCAATGAGTTTAGAAGAATTGCGTTTAGCCTTTCAATTCGGAAAAGAAATTACGGAACAAGTTGCCAATTCTGGTAGCAATTGCATTGGTTTTGGCGAAATGGGAATTGGAAATACTTCTTCTGCTTCGGTTTTAATGTCGGTTTTAACCCAAATTCCAATCGCAGATTGCGTCGGTAAAGGAACTGGTGTAGATTTAGAAAAATACAATAGAAAAGTGCAACTTTTGTCGGATGCAATTTCTAATCATAATATTTCAAATTTAGAAGAGGCTTTGGCGTCTTTTGGAGGTTTTGAAATCATTCAAATGGCTGGTGCGATGTTAGAAGGCTATAACAAAAACATGATCATTTTAGTAGATGGATTTATCGCAACTGTGAGTTATTTAATCGCATCCATCAAAAATCCAGACATAAAAAAGAACGCGATTTTTTCTCATTGTTCTTCGGAAAAAGCACACATCACATTATTAAATTACTTAAATGCTGAGCCATTAATTAATTTAGAAATGCGTTTGGGAGAAGGAAGTGGCGTAGCAGTCGCTTTCCCAATTGTGCAATCTGCTGTTGCTTTTTTTAATGAAATGGCGAGTTTTGAAAGTGCCGGAGTGAGTAATAAAGAGTCAAGTAAAAAGTAAAAAGAGCCAATTAAAGAGTAAAAAAAACTTCGTGACTTAGTGTCTTCGTGGCAAAAAAAAAACAAAATATGAAAAAACAACTAGATATATTTTTTACAGCACTAATGTTTTACACAAGAATTCCTTGTCCGAAAAACATTACACACGATCCGACATATTTAAACAAAGCGACAAGATATTTTCCTTTAGTTGGATATATTGTTGGCGGAATTGGCGCTTTAGTTTTCGCAATTTCTTATAAAATATTTTCTTTAGAACTTTCTATTCTTTTTAGTTTATTGGCCAATATTTTAACAACTGGCGCATTTCACGAAGACGGTTTCGCAGATGTTTGTGATGGTTTTGGTGGCGGTTGGACGAAAGAAAAGATCCTAAAAATAATGAAAGATAGTGCTATTGGAGCTTATGGTGCGATTGGTTTAGTGTTGTTATTTGCGATTAAGTTTTTCGCGATAAAATCTGTTATTGATACGGATGGTAATTATTCTTTTGTAGTAATGCAATGTGTAATGATATTTATAATGGTTCATGCTTTAAGTCGATTAACTGCTATATCCATTATTTTTACTACAGATTATGTTCGTGAAGATGAATTATCAAAAAGTAAACCTATTGCGAAACAAAATACTTGGAAAGAAATACTAGGCGCTTTCATCTTCGGTTTAGCTCCATTAGCAGTTTTAGTTTATATGGAATTGGAATTTATTTTAATCTTAATTCCAATGATCATTTTACGGTTTTTTGCCATTCGTTATTTTAAAAAATGGATTGGCGGTTACACGGGCGATTGCTTAGGTGCTGTGCAACAAATGGCTGAAGTTATAATCTATTTATCAATAGTTGCTTTATGGAAATTTATTTAATTCGTCATACAGAAACGGTTTCCCCAAAAGGTATTTGTTACGGTCAAGCCGATGTGGATATCAAAGAACCATACATTGAAATTTTCCAGGAAATAAAAGAGCAACTTCCCGTAGATGCAATTGTATATTCGAGTCCATTACTAAGATGTAAAAAAATGGCTGAATTTTTTACTGAGAATATCATTTTCGATAAACGATTAATGGAAATGAATTTCGGAAACTGGGAATTACTAGCATGGAACGATATTCCGTTAGAAGAAATTAACCCTTGGATGGATAATTTCGTTACAATTAGAGTTCCAAATGGCGAATCATTCGAAGATTTATACCAGCGAGTAGGAGAATTTTATTCGGAATTACTTCAAAAAAAAGAGGATAAAATTATACTTTTTTGTCATGATGGTACGATAAGAAGTATTTTATCACACTATCATAAAACCCATCTAAAAGACGCTTTTTCGTTATATTCTATAAAATATGGAGAAGTGATAAAACTTAGTTTTTAATTATTTTATGAGTAGAGTTAGTACTATTATCATAGTTTAATTGCAGAAAATAAATTCCATTATTTAATTGCGAAACAGAGTTATTGAAATCAATTTTATTGTCAGCATTGATTATGTTTTTTCCAGAAATATCTACAACTTCATAACTTGAAATTGTTTTATCAGTTTCAATGTTTAACTCATTTTGAAACGGATTCGGATAAATTGAAGTCGTTTTAGTTTCGAAAGATTGATTGTTTAATTGTAAATCGCCTCCAATAAATTCTGTTGCTTGTATTACAGAGTTATAGTTATCTAATGCAGTTTTTAAATTTTGCAAATCGCAATTTGATGACCTAATTCGATAATATCTATTTAAATTGTTTCCAGTGCTTGGAAAACTTTGTACCATTTCAACAATATTGTAGTCGGCAAATATTTGACTTAAACCCGCATCATTTGTAACGACAATATTTCCATTTGTCCCAGTTTGTATTCCAGTAGCATTCGTTATTAATTGAATTGTAAGCATGTTGTTAAAATTGTACTCAATGCTCAATGCTGCAGATTCAATAACCGTGGAATAGTTTTGTAGTTGAGTCAATAAATTAGCGCCGTACATTTCTCCACAAAGTACAGATGTATATCTTGGAGAATTATCAAATGGATTTCCATTTTTAGGTCGATATTGACTAACATAATTTTGAGATAAAATTGCATTTAATCCAGCATCATTAGAAGTAGTACCTGAACTTGTAAAAGGATCAAAGTTTGAATAGCCAACATTTGGATTAACTAATTTCACTTCAATATAAACTTGACTATATCCAAAAAATGAAACTAAAAAAAGAAATATATTTTTTTTCATAATACTTTACTTACTTAAATACATTCGTAAAGGTAAAAAATAATTTTAGATTTTTAATATTATTATTTTACATTTGCAATGCTTTAGGGGTGTTTGCAAATTTTGCAAGCTGAGATTTTACCCTCTGAACCTGATCTAGATCATACTAGCGTAGGGAAAAGTAAATGACTTCTTTGTACATAAGTGTATTGTATTATACTTATTTCCTGTAGCCATTCCTAAAGCCTTAATTAAAACTTTAGGCAATGGAATTAAAAATCAACAATCGAATTAAATTTTTTAAACAAGAAACTATTTCTGTTCAACAACTTTTAGATATTGAAATGCCTCAAAAACAAAATGGTATTGCAGTAGCTATAGATAATCATGTTATACCCAAAAATAATTGGGAAAATCACTTCTTAACTGATTCCGAAAATATCCTAATCATTTCTGCTACTCAAGGCGGATAATGAGCCATTTCATAATCGAATCTTATCAAAAACACATACTAAAAACACATAAAAATGAGTACAGAAACCATCTCAACTAGTCCATTTCCCAATTCGAGAAAAGTGTATATCGATGGGGAAATTCATCCCATAAAAGTAGCCATGCGAGAAATCGCATTGTCTGATACCAAATTAGCAAACGGTAATGTAGAACACAATCCACCAGTTGTTGTTTATGATACTTCCGGACCTTTTACAGATGTGAACATTGATGTTGATGTTCGTAAAGGAATTCCAAGAATTCGTGAAGAGTGGATTTTAGATCGTAATGATGTGGAAATTCTAAGCGAAATTTCTTCTGATTATGGAAAGCAACGTTTATACGATGAAAAATTAAATCATTTACGTTTTGAATACCAGCACAAACCAAAACGTGCCAAAGAAGGTCAAAATGTAACGCAGTTATATTATGCGAAACAAGGAATAATTACTCCAGAAATGGAATACATCGCCATTCGTGAAAACCAACGCATTGAGCAATTGGAAAACCAAACAAAAGCGATGCAATGTCAACATCCCGGAAATAGTTTCGGTGCGAATACACCAAAGACTAAAATTACTCCTGAATTTGTTCGTAACGAAGTAGCTTGTGGTAGAGCAGTAATTCCAAACAATATCAACCATCCAGAAAGTGAACCGATGATTATTGGTAGAAACTTCTTGGTGAAAATTAATGCCAACATCGGAAATAGTGCGGTGACTTCTAGTATTGATGAAGAAGTAGAAAAAGCGGTTTGGGCTTGTCGTTGGGGAGCAGATACGATTATGGATTTATCTACAGGTAAAAACATTCACGAAACTAGAGAATGGATTATCCGTAATTCGCCAGTGCCAATCGGAACAGTGCCAATTTACCAAGCTTTAGAAAAAGTAAAAGGTGTGGCCGAAGATTTAACTTGGGAAATTTTCCGTGATACATTAATCGAACAAGCAGAACAAGGTGTTTCGTATTTTACGATTCACGCTGGAGTGCTTTTGAGATACATTCATTTAACTGCCAATCGTGTAACTGGAATTGTTTCTCGTGGTGGTTCTATCATGGCAAAATGGTGTTTGTATCATCATCAAGAAAATTTCTTATACACTCATTTTGAGGAAATCTGCGAAATTCTTAAAAAATATGATGTCGCGTTTTCATTAGGTGACGGACTTCGTCCAGGTTCTATCGCTGATGCGAATGATGCTGCGCAATTTGCCGAACTAGAAACCTTAGGTGAATTAACAAAAATCGCTTGGAAACATGATGTTCAGGTATTTATTGAAGGTCCAGGTCACGTGCCAATGCACATGATTAAGGAAAATATGGAGAAACAATTGGAACATTGTGATGAAGCGCCTTTTTACACTTTAGGTCCATTAACAACTGATATCGCGCCAGGTTATGATCATATTACTTCTGCGATTGGAGCAGCAATGATTGGTTGGTATGGTTGTGCGATGTTATGTTATGTAACTCCAAAAGAACATTTAGGCTTACCAAATAAAAAAGACGTTAAAGATGGTGTAATCACCTATAAAATTGCGGCTCATGCTGCCGATTTAGCAAAAGGTCATCCAGGCTCACAATACAGAGATAATGCTTTGAGTAAAGCACGTTTCGAATTCCGTTGGGAAGATCAATTTAATTTGGCTTTAGATCCAGATACAGCAAGAGAATTTCATGACGAAACTTTACCAGCTGATGGTGCTAAAGTGGCGCATTTTTGTTCAATGTGTGGACCGAAATTCTGTTCGATGAAAATCTCTCAAGAAATTAGAGATTCCGCTGCAGCGGAAGAAGGAATGAAAGCAAAATCTGAGGAGTTTGTAGAAAACGGTAAAGAAATTTACGTGTAATGATTGTTATCACTAATCCTTTTTCAATCGAAAATGAATTTCAAATCATACAGCAATTGTTTGAAGAAGGATTAGCGTTGTTACATGTTAGAAAACCTGCATATTCTGAAAAGGAGATGAGAAGTTTTCTTTCCAATATTGATGACAAATTTTATCCAAAATTGGTTTTACATGAACAACACCATTTGGCACACGAGTTTAAAATTAATAGCATTCATTTAAAAGAAAAAAATAGAGTTGAGGTTTCCGAAAATTTTCAAAAAACAGTTTCATATTTATCTACTTCTGTACATAATATCAATGATTTTAATGAATTGTCTGCATCTTTTGATGCCGCTTTTTTGAGTCCAGTTTTTCCAAGTATTTCGAAGCCCGATTATAAATCAAATGAGAATCTTTTAGAAACGATAAATAATAGAACAAATTTCAATACTCAATTAGTTGCATTAGGAGGTTTAGATGAAAATAACATCAAATTAGCTTTAGATTCAGGTTTTGATAATGTAGCGCTTTTGGGAAGTATTTGGTTGAATGATTATCCAATTAAAAAATTTAAACAATGTCAGAAAATCGTCCATTCGTATTAACAATTGCTGGTTTTGATCCATCAGCTGGTGCTGGAGTTTTAGCTGATGTGAAAACTTTTGAGCAGTTGAAAACGTACGGAATTGCTATTCCATCGGCTTACACGATTCAAACGGAAAATCAATTTATAGAACTAAATTGGGTTGCTATTGAAAAAGTACTATTTCAAATTGAATTATTTCTGAAAGAATATGAAATAAAAGCCATAAAAATCGGAATAGTTTCTAGTTTGTCAGATTTAAAATTAATCATTCAAAAGATTAGAAGTATCGATTCGAAAGTTCCAATAATTTGGGATACCGTTTTAAAATCGACAACAGAATTCTCTTTTTTAGAAATTGAAAGTCAACACGATTTAGAATTTATTTTGCAATCCATTCAATTAATTACCCCAAATAATGATGAGGTTTTAAAATTAATTCCGAATGCTATTTCAGTAGAAGAAAGTTTAAATTATTTAAGAAAGCACACCGCAGTTTTATGGAAAGGCGGACATAAAAAAGAAAACAAAGGAACTGATGTTTTATTAACCCCAAATAATGAAATTTCTATTTATCCAACATTAAATAATTGTTCAGAAAAACACGGCTCTGGTTGTGTACTTTCTTCAGCAATTGTAGCTTATTTAAGTTGGGGTGAAAATTTAGAAGAAGCTTGTAGAAAAGCAAAATTATATACAGAAAAAATATTACAATCCAATCTATCAAAATTAGCCTATCATGTTTGAAAAAATTCAATACATCTCGCAAGGAGAAACACCAGAACAACAATTAGCCAACATTTGTAAAGCTCTAGATGCAGGTTGCAAATGGATTCAGTTACGCTATAAAAACAAATCAATTTTAGAAGTATTAAAATTGGCTAAAATGGTACAAAAAATTTGTAAAGCGTATGATGCGAAACTTATTATTAATGACCATGTGCAAGTGGCTTGGCAAATCAATGCCGATGGAGTGCATTTAGGTTTAGACGATATTTCCGTTTTGGAAGCTAGAAAACTATTAAAAGAAAATAAAATTATTGGAGGAACTGCAAATACTCTAGAAGATGTACTGAAAAGAGTGAATGAAAAGTGCGATTATATTGGATTAGGTCCATTTCGATTTACTCCAACTAAAGAAAAATTAAGTCCGATTTTAGGAATTGAAGGGTATCAATCTATTCTAAATGAATTAAAAAATAGAAATATTGACATTCCGATTTACGCGATTGGTGGACTTGAAGAAGAGGATTTTGAAAAATTAGAAGAAATTGGTGTTTATGGAGTAGCTGTATCAGGCTTAATTACGTATCATGACAATCCAGAAAATTTATTTAAAACAGAAGAAGTATGCAACAATTAATAATAGGAAATACCACATTCAAATCCCGTTTGTTTTTAGGAACAGGAAAATTTGGTTCGAATATAGAAATGGGAAGAGCTATTTTGGCTTCTGAAAGTGAATTGGTAACAGTAGCTTTAAAAAGAGTTGATTTAGAAACAGAAACAGACGCTATTTTATCTCATCTTCCAAAAGAAAATGTCAAATTATTGCCCAATACTTCAGGTGCGAGAAATGCAAAAGAGGCTGTTTTTGCAGCGCAATTAGCCAGAGAAGCTTTGGGAACGAATTTTATAAAATTAGAAATTCATCCCGATCCAAAATATTTAATGCCTGATCCTATTGAAACCTTAAAAGCAACCGAAGAATTAGCCAAATTAGGTTTCATTGTGTTGCCGTACATTCATGCCGATCCAGTTTTGTGTAAATTATTAGAGGAAGCCGGAACTGCTGCAGTTATGCCTTTAGGCGCACCAATTGGAAGTAATAAAGGTTTAAAAACTATAGATTTTTTAGAAATCATTATCGAACAAAGTAAAGTCCCTGTGATTATTGATGCCGGTTTAGGAGCGCCATCTGATGCGGCAAAAGCAATGGAATTAGGTGCTGATGCAGTTTTAGTAAATACGGCAATTGCTGTGGCTGGAAATCCAGTTTTGATGGCGCAAGCTTTTAAAGAAGCTGTAATTGCTGGACGACATGCGTTTGAAGCGCAACTAGCACAACCGATAAAATTCGCTGCGGCTTCAAGTCCGTTAACAGCCTTTTTAAATGATTTATAATGAACACTTTTAAAGCTATTTTTGAACAATATAACTGGAATGAAATCCAAACTAAAATCTACCAATCGACCACAATTGACGTGGAAAGAGCGTTAGCCAAATCTAAAAAAAGTTTAGAAGATTTCATGGTTTTAATTTCTCCAGCCGCCCAACCTTATTTGGAAGAAATGGCACAAATGAGTCATTTCCTCACCAAAAAAAGATTCGGGAAAACCATTCAAATGTATGCGCCGTTATATCTAAGTAATGAATGTCAGAACATTTGTACCTATTGCGGATTTAGTTTGGACAATAAAATTAAGCGCGTCACTTTAAAAGATTCTGAAATTTTATTAGAAGTAGCCGAACTCAAAAAAATGGGTTTTGACCATGTTTTATTGGTGACTGGCGAAGCAAATTATACGGTGAATATCAATTATTTTTTAAATGCGATTGACTTAATTAAGAAGGATTTTTCAAATATTTCTGTTGAGGTACAACCTTTGTCAACAGAAGAATATATTCAATTACACGAAGCTGGTGTGTATTCGGTTTTAGTCTATCAAGAAACCTATCATCAGGAAGTATACAAGCAATATCATCCAAAAGGAAAAAAGTCGAATTTCGATTTCCGATTAGAAACGCCAGACCGAGTAGCAACTGCTGGAATTCATAAAATTGGTTTAGGTGTTTTGTTAGGTTTGGAAGATTGGCGTACAGACAGTTTTTTCAATGCTTTACATCTAGATTATCTTCAAAAAAACTACTGGAAAAGTAAATATTCGGTTTCCTTTCCAAGATTACGACCAGCGGAAGGAGTAAAGAAACAAAATTTTATTATGGACGATAAAGATTTGTTGCAACTCATTTGTGCGTACAGAATTTGGAATGAAGATTTGGAAATTTCCATCTCGACTCGTGAAAATGAAAAATTCAGAAATTACATTATTCCAATTGGTGTGACGAGTATGAGTGCTGCTTCGAAGACAAATCCTGGTGGTTATGTTGTTAATGTGGAATCTTTAGAACAGTTTGAAATTAGTGATGAAAGAAGCTCTGAAGAAATTGCAAATCTGATTAAAAATGCGGGTTATGAACCTGTTTGGAAAGATTGGGATATCGCTTATTCTTCAAATTAAAATATAAAACATGATTGATATTCAAGATTTTTTAAGATATAGCAGACAAATGCAATTGGCTGAAATTGGCGAAATTGGTCAAGAAAAACTGAAACAAGCTCGTATTTTGGTAATTGGAGCAGGAGGATTAGGCTGTCCGGTTTTACAATATTTAGCTGCGGTTGGAGTAGGAAATATTGGCATTGTTGATTTCGATAAAGTGGAATTACACAACTTGCATCGTCAAATTTTATATACTGAAAATCATATTGATAAATCAAAAGTTTTGACAGCAAAAAGCATTTTAGAAAACTTAAATCCGCACATAAATATTCAATCTTTTGAAGTACAATTAACTTTAAACAATGCAGCTGAAATCATAACTAATTTTGACTTTATTGTAGATGGAACGGATAATTTCACAACGCGTTATATTGTTAATGATGTTTGTGTGAAATTAAACAAACCGTTGATTTATGGCAGCATTTTTAGGTTCGAAGGGCAAGTCGCTGTTTTTAATCATAAAGGTGCTAAGAACTTACGTGATTTATTTCCCGAACCACCCAATCCAAAGGATGTTCCAAATTGTTCCATGAATGGTGTTTTAGGAACATTGCCAGGAATGATTGGAACCATAATGGCTCATGAAACCTTGAAACTTATTTTAGACTTACCAACTCTAAATAACGAATTGTTACTCATTGATACTTTGAATTTAAATTTTACCAAATTTAAATTTTAATCACAAAAATCAATTAAAATTTTGATTTGACTATATTATTCGTATTTTTGACCTCGAATTATGGTTGAATTTTACGTTTTTCGTAAAATTCATTAAAAGGGAATCAGGTTAAAAACCTGAGCTGTACCCGCAACTGTATGCTAATAAGGTTATTGTTAACTACAAATCCACTGTTCCGATGTTCGGGATGGGAAGGAAAACAATAATACGCAAGCCAGGAGACCTGCCTAAATTCATATTGTATCAAGCTTTCGGGAGAAAAAGTTTGGGTATGGGTAATTCTGTGCTTTTTTCCTATTTTTTAAAATTTAAAAATTAAAGATGAAAACGAATTTCATTAAACTTACTGCGTTTTTTACGTTGGTAACTTCTTTTGCAATCGCACAAGAACAAGATTCTACAAAAACTATTGATGAAGTAGTAATTACAGACACTAAATTTGCTCAAAACAAAGCAAAATCGGGTAGAAGTATCGAAAAAATTACACAAAAAGATTTAGCGCAAAGAAAAGGACAAAGTGTGGCAACTGTTTTAAGTCAGTTATCTGGTGTTGAGGTTGTTGGAAATCAAGGTAGCGCAGGAAAAAACTTAGATTTATTTATTAGAGGTGGAAACACAAATCAGGTTTTAATTTTAATTGATGGAAATCCAGTTGTGGATGCTTCAAGTATTTCAACAACTTACGATTTACGTTTATTACCTGTTGACCAAGTAGAAAGTATTGAGATTTTAAAAGGAGCTTCTACTGTTTTATATGGTCCAAATGGTGCTTCAGCCGTAATTAATATTACTTTAAAGAAAGCAGAAAAAAATAAAGTTTCTGGAACGGCTTATATTAATGTAGGAACACAAAACACAACAGAAGACGACAAGTTATACGGTAAAGAGTTAAACCAAGGTTTTTCGCTTAATGGTTCTAACGGAAAAGTTTCGTTTTTAACTTCATTAAATAGTACAGAAGTTAAAGGTTTAAGTGAAGCACAAGGTGTAAATTTTGAAGATGATATTTTTTCAAGATTAAACTTAA
>JAZKHI010000043.1:0-6814 GCA_040385445.1 Bacteroidota bacterium
AAATTTGTAGGATTACGTCCAAGTCGAAAAATAAAATTATTTAATGGAAAGTTAGAAGCTCGTTTGGTGAAATACGAAATGTATGCCGGAAGCAAGAGAACTAAATTTCAGAACAGAGAAGAAAATTCAGAAGAATAAACAATCACAACTTTAGTCACGCTAAATTTTTTTTTAGAGATGCTTTCAGCATGACAAGTTTGTGTGTAAAATTTTTAAATTATGTCAAAACAAACAAAAGCTTTAGTTTTTAATATGTTAGGATTTTTAATCCTTTTCATTGCATTTCGTTATATTGTAGCAACTTACACAGGTTTTACAAGTTGGCAAATTCCGTTAGCGGCGTTTGTGGTTGCAACAATTTTAGCACCAAAATTTCAAGTGGTGAAAACCAATGATGGTGAGAAGTTATTTATGAAATGGCTTTTTATTAAAGGTGTGAAGGAGATTAAATAATCAAATTTCAAGAATAAAAAATCCCAAATTTTAATTAGTACAATTAGAATTTGGGATTTTTGTTTTAAGTCAAAAAGCAATTATTGTTTTACTTCTTTTACTTCATTTACTTTAGGTTTGCTTTTATAAAAAGGAATAAAATAACTTACTGAGTAATTAAATCCAGCGCCAAATTTACTGCCTTCATAGGTTTTGTTAAAACCAGGAACATATAAATTAGCAAATCCTTCTGGCTCTTTATTCGAAAGAAGATAGTTTAATCGCAACGAAAATCCAACATATAAATTACTGAAAACTTCTGCTTTTAGACCACTTACCACTTCAACCCAACTTGCAGAAAGGCCATTGAATTCTTGTCCAGAAACAATGGTGTTTGGTCCGTAAAAATTTCCAGCTTGATAAATATTGTACGAATTTAATTTCTGACTGAAACTTCCAACACCAGCTCGCATTCCAACATAAATCATGTTTTCCATATCAAGCCAATTTTCATAAGCATTATAATCAAAACCTACTTTAAAATAAGTTCCTTTTGTGGTAAAATTGATATTGTCGTCAACCGTAGTTTTGTCTTCGTTTCCTAATTCTCCAGCGATATAAAATTTCTTCGTAACTCTGTAATCACCAACTAATTCTAAACCTTTATAATTGTCGTCGTATAACGATTTTGTTAAGCGATGTAAATCTACACCTAAACGCAAACCATAACGTTGCGGAATTTTAACCGTGTCTTTAGTTTTATCTTGTGCGCTACTTTCTACTGAAAAACACAAAAGTAAAACGAGACTAAAAGTATATTTTAACATGTGTTTCATTTTCGTTTTCAATATTAGGTTGTGATACAGTTGCGCTTTGAATCCAATTATTTCCGTCATTAGTAACTGTAACAGGGTTTGTTGCGTCTAAAGTATAAATAGTTTTATAGCCACAAGCTCTAGAAACGTATTCTGTTCTTCTGGTATAATTGAAGGTAACTTCATCTTGATTATCATCTGTATTTGGATCAGCGCTTCCGTTTTGAATAAAATAAAATACGGAAGAATCTTGAAATGTTTTCAACGGAATTTTTCCAGTGCTCACACCATCAAATTCAAATCCAAATGAGAAATCGGTATTAAAAACACCTAAATTCACTACATTCTTCAGAGTAGTCGGATTCGCGCTATCGTAAAATTCCAAAACTATTTTCGGAGTAGTTGGAGTTGCCACATCGCAAATATCATCTTTTTCACAACCTGAAAAGAAAAAACTAGCTAGTAATAATAGAAAGATTTTTTTCATAGTTATCTTTTTTCTAAAAGTACAACATTTTCTACGTGATGCGTTTGTGGAAACATATCAACTGGACGAACACGAGTGACTTTGTACATTTCATCTAATAAAGCTAAATCACGCGCTTGTGTAGCCGAATTACAACTCACATATACAATTTTTTCAGCTCCAATTTTTAATAATTGCGCCACAACATCTTTGTGCATTCCATCACGTGGTGGATCTGTAATTACCACATCTGGATGTCCGTGAGTATTGATAAAATCGTCATTGAAAACGTTTTTCATATCACCTACAAAAAATTCACAGTTGGTAATGTTGTTACGAGTCGCGTTTTCTTTCGCATCAGCAATAGCTTCTGGAACAGCTTCTACACCAATTACTTTTTTCGCTTTTTTCGAAACGAATTGCGCAATGGTTCCAGTTCCTGTATATAAATCGTATACTAATTCTTCGCCAGTTAATCCAGCGAAATCTCTAGTGATGGCATATAATTCGTACGCTTGTTCAGAATTGGTTTGGTAAAATGATTTCGCATTAATGCTAAATTGTAAACCTTCCATTTCTTCTAAAATATAATTTCTTCCTTTGAAAGTAATAATATCTTGATCGTAAATGGTATCGTTAAGTTTTTGATTGATAACATATTGTAGCGAAGTTACATTTGGGAAACGTTCTGCTAAAAAGTTCATTATCAATTCAATTTCTTTTTTATTATTGTCGTAAAACTGAATTAAAATCATCAATTCACCCGTTGAAGCGGTACGAATCATTAAGGTTCTCAATAAACCAGTAACTTCTCTTGGATTGAAAAAAGAAAGGTTATTCTCGTTAGCAAATCGACGAATTTCATTTCTAATATCGTTGGATGGATCTTCTTGTAAATGACATTTAGAAATATCTAAAATTTTATCCCACATTCTGGGAATATGAAATCCAACTGCATTTTTATTATCTAATTCTGCACCTGATTGCACTTCTTCCGGTGTCATCCATCGTGTAGATGAAAAACCGAATTCCATTTTATTTCTATAGAAAAATTGCTTTTCCGAACCTAAAATCGGTTCAAATTCTGGCATTTCAATTTTTCCAATACGTTTTAAATTGTTATAAACCTCGTTGTGTTTGTAATGCAATTGCTGACTATACTTCATATTTTGCCATTTACAACCACCGCAAACACCAAAATGTTCGCAAACAGGTTCTGTTCTGTGTTCCGAAAACTCATGAATTTTGATGGCTTTACCTTCGTAAAAAGCTTTTCTTTTTTTCATGGTTTGAATGTCGGCCACATCACCTGGTACCACATTCGGAATAAAAATTACTTTACCATCTGGGGCTTTTGCCACCGATACACCTTTTGCACCTGCATCAAGGATTTGTACGTTTTCGAATACGATTCTTTCTGTTCTCTTTTTTCCCATGGTGCAAAAATAAGAATTGTTATGCGGATTAGATAAATTATTTTACATTTATAACAAAATTTTAAAGGATGACAAGACACTTAGCTTTATTACGTGGTATCAACGTATCGGGACATAATATGATTAAAATGGATGCGTTGAAAAAAATGCTGGAAAATATGGGCTTTCAAAATGTAGAAACGTATATTCAAACAGGTAATGTTTTTGTGGATTCGGAAGAAGAAAATGCGGCTAGTGTGGGTTTTAAAATCAAGCAAGAAATTTTTAGAGAATTTGGTCATGATGTGCCAGTAGTTACTATTTCTAAAGCAGATTTAGAATTGTGTTTTAAAAACAATCCGTATTTAAAAGAAAAAGATTGCGATACGAAGAAATTATATGTGGCTTTCATTTCTAAAGAATTATCGCCATTAGCTTTAAACGATTTGAAGATTAGTAATTTCAAACCAGATGAAGCGGCAATTGATAGCAGTAGAATTTATATTAAATATGCTGTTGGTGCTGGAAAAACTCGATTAGATCAAAAATACATAGAGAAAAAATTGAATGCAGTTGCCACAATTAGAAATTGGAATACCGTAACTAAATTGCTGGAAATGTATGATTAGAAGCAGGGAGTTGGAAGCTGGAAGTATCTATCTTTCAACAAATTTTATTACTTTTACAAATTATGGATGATTTCTCTCCAAAAAGTAGGAATTGCGATTTGACAATCAATAAAAAATAAATCATGTCAGTTTTAGAAAAAATCAGTCCAGCAGAGCTTATTGCTTTAGAAGACAAACACGGAGCACACAATTATCATCCACTACCTGTAGTTTTAAATAAAGGTGAAGGTGTGTATGTTTGGGATGTTGAAGGTAAAAAATATTACGATTTTTTATCAGCGTATTCTGCGGTAAATCAAGGTCATTGTCATCCAAGAATTGTTGGAGCAATGATAGAACAAGCACAAACGTTAACGTTAACTTCTCGTGCATTTTATAACGATAAATTAGGTGTTTACGAAAAATTTATCACTAATTATTTTGGTTTTGATAAAGTATTGCCAATGAATACAGGTGCTGAAGCGGTTGAAACGGCTTTGAAAATTTGTAGAAAATGGGCGTATGAGAAAAAAGGTGTAGCTGAAAAACAAGCACAAATTATTGTGTGTGAAAATAACTTCCACGGAAGAACTACAACAATTATCTCGTTTTCAAACGATGAAAATGCACGTAAAAACTTCGGTCCGTTTACAGATGGATTTATCAAAATACCTTATAACGATGTAGAAGCTTTAGAAAAAGCGATTACTTCATCGCCAAATATCGCAGGATTCTTAGTTGAGCCAATTCAAGGCGAAGCGGGAGTTTATGTACCAGCTGATGGTTATTTATCTGCTGCAAAAGCGTTGTGTGAAAAACATAATGTATTGTTTATTGCTGATGAAGTACAAACTGGAATCGCAAGAACAGGTAAGTTGTTAGCAGTACATCATGAAAACATTCAACCAGATATTTTAATTTTAGGTAAAGCTATTTCTGGTGGAGTTTATCCAGTTTCTGCAGTTTTAGCGAATGATGAAATTATGAATGTGATTAAACCTGGTCAACATGGTTCTACTTTTGGTGGAAATCCAGTTGCTGCGGCTGTTGCAATTGCTGCTTTAGAAGTGGTAACTGATGAAAAATTAGCTGAAAATGCTGAGAAATTAGGTAAAGTTTTCCGTTCTGAATTAGATAAATACATTCAAACTTCAAATATCGCGACTTTAGTACGTGGAAAAGGGTTGTTAAATGCGATTGTAATTAACGATACGGAAGAAAGTGATACAGCTTGGAACATCTGTATGAAATTAGCAGAAAACGGTTTATTAGCGAAACCAACTCATGGTAACATTATTCGTTTTGCACCACCTTTAGTAATGACGGAAGAGCAATTAAGAGATTGTGTGAATATTATTATCAACACATTAAAAGGATTTGAAAAATAATTCTTTTAAAAAATATATTGCATAAAAAAAACCCGCCATTGGCGGGTTTTTGTTTGTATAAAACTTCTAACAATTAGAATTTCCAAGTTAATCCAAATGTTGGAGTACCTCCGAAGAAGTTGTTATAAGTGTTTAAGTTAGCGTTGATTCCGTTAGAAGTAGTTTCTCCACCACCAGGGAATTCAGTTTTATCAGAATTGAATCCAATAACATTGTTTAAACCAAAGTTAATTGCGAATCTTTCAGTAACGAAATAGTTCATACCTAAGTCAATTCCAAAACCAACTGTAGAAGTTGAAAAGTTTTCAACACCATCAGTTTCGTCTTTAGAAGAACCAAATCCTAAACCAGCTTCAGCATAAGTTTTGAATCTTTCTCCTAAATCTAAGAAATAGTAACGAGCAAATACACCAGCACCAAATGAACTTTGAGTGTCTTCAGTAGAACCACCTGGAGTAGTAGTTTCTTGTGTACCAGAACCAATCATAAATTCAGCTCCTAAAGCTAATTTGTCAGATAACATGAAACCAACTTTTGGAGAAAAGCTAAACATATTGTCTTTTACTTCTGTTGTTCCAGCTTCGTCTTTGTTAGAATTGAACATTAAGTTACCTTCTACTAAAACGTCTCCTTTAGCAAAACCAAAACCTTTTTTCTCTTCTTCTTGTGCATTAACAAAAGTTAATGAAAATACTGCTACTGCAGTTAATAATACTTTTTTCATTTTGTTTATTTTTAAAGTTATGGGTCAAATATAAAATGTTTTTTTCAAATATAGACTCATTTTTTTAGGGTTATTAACATTTTTTTCAACACTTTTTCTTATTAATATTGAGAATCAATTAGTTACGAAAACCTTGAAAATACTGAACTTGTATGAATTTTAACTTTTTTAGGCTCAAAGTTATTAACATTTGCTAAAAAACATGTTTTTAATTCTTGGTGTTTTTGTTAACAAAGAATGTGTGTTTTGTTGTTTTTTTGAGTGAATTGTGTTGATTCTACTCACTTATAAGGTTGTAAAACGAAGTGGTTTGTTCTTTCACGGTTTAAATATAATGAAAGAAATTTAAACAGAACTTTAGTTTTTGTTTGTGGGCGATTGCTTGTTCCGATTTAACGGAAAGGGGTTCGGGCCCTCGATTCTCCCGATTACATAGGTATGCTCTGGATCAGCTTAGTTGATCTTTATCAGAAATTAATTCTTGAATTTTTATTTTGCTTTTCCAGGATTTAATTTGTTTATCTCTTGCTAAAGCTTCAGGTTTTATTAAATACGTTTCTGTGTAAACTATTTTCCAATCGTTTGTGTTTACAGTAAAACCTTTGCTTTTTTGATTGTGTCGGATTACTCTTTCTTCTAAATTTGAAGTGAATCCAATATAGAATTTGTCTTTAGTGGAGCTGAAAAGGATGTAAACAATAAATGGAATATAAATAAAAATTTGGCGTAAAAAAAAAACACCCCAAAAGGAGTGTTTCTAAAATCTGTGAGGATTGCTTCTTTCTATAACGTAGAAAAGAAGTTCAAATACTCGACTCTCCCGATAAAATCGGGATGCTCTGGTTTAGCTGAGCTAATCTTAAAATTTGACATAAAAAAAACTCCTTAATTTCTTAAGGAGTTAAATATTGGTGGGCAATGAGGGGTTCGAACCCCCGACCCCCTCGGTGTAAACGAGGTGCTCTG
>JAZKHI010000044.1:0-3696 GCA_040385445.1 Bacteroidota bacterium
CGTTTGTATAAGGCAATGCCGCTGTAATGGTATATCTTTTTGGATTTTGTAACATATTTTTTGTTTTACCGCTAAGACGCAAAGTTTTTCGCAAAGCGTCGCTTAGTTTAAAAGTTAATTTATAACGTTTTAGTTTTGAAATTACTGCTTCAATTTTACCATTAAGTAATTAAGTTAGCTCTTAATTTTCTAAACTTCTGAATGGTTTTAAACTTATTTTAATGCAAAAATAAGTTTTTACGAAGTAATAGGCGAATTTATTTTGAATTTGTTTATTTTTGAGTTCAAGATTTTTTAATACAAAAAATTAATGTTCAAATATTCTCTGATACTTTTGGTATCTCTAATTTCATATTCGCAAAACAAAATGAAAATTCCACCTTATTTAAAAAAAGGCGACACCGTTGCTATTGTTTGTACAGCCCGTAAATTTTTTCCTGAAGAAGCCAAACCGGCGATTGATTTATTAGAATCTTGGGGTTTGAAAGTGAAATTAGGAAAAACGATTGGTTTAGATAGTTGTCAACTTGGTGGAACAGATACAGAAAGAGCAGCAGATTTTCAGGACCAATTAGATAATGATAATATCAAAGCGATTTGGTGTGCTCGTGGAGGTTATGGAACGGTTCGAATTATTGATATGATTGATTTTACGAAGTTTAAAAAACATCCAAAATGGGTGATGGGTTTTAGTGATGTTACGGTTTTACATAGTCATATTAATACGTTAAATGTGGCGACTTTGCATTCGATTATGCCATTTACAGTTCCGAAAGCACCAGAAGAAGTGAAAGAAACATTTAAAAATGCACTTTTCGGAATTAAAAATTCGTATACTATTCCTTCTAAATCTTATGATAAAAAAGGTGTGGCTAAAGGCGAATTAGTAGGCGGAAATTTGTCTATTATTTACAGTTTATTAGGTTCGAAATCGTCAATAGAAACAAAAGATAAAATTCTTTTTATTGAAGATTTAGATGAATATTTATATCACATTGACCGAATGTTGTATAATATGAAACGCAATAATTATTTCAAAAATGTAAAAGGTGTTATTGTGGGAAGTATGCGTGACATGCATGATAACGAAATTCCTTTTGGACAAAACGAAATTCAAATTATTTCTGAAATTGCCAAAGATTTGAATATTCCGATTGCTTTTGAATTTTGTGCTGGACATCAAAAAGACAATAGAACTTTGGTTTTAGGAAGTCAAGTTACTTTTGAAGTGAATGAAACCGAAATTAAATTAACTTTCGAGTAATTTATGGCTGAACACAATGATTTAGGTAAACTTGGAGAAGAATTAGCGGCAGACTATTTAATAGAGAATGGTTATGAAGTATTAGAAACAAATTGGACCTTTCAAAAAGCAGAAGTGGATATCATTGCTCAAAAAAATGCTATTTTGGCTGTTATTGAGGTGAAAACTAGAAGTAGTATTGATTTTGGTTTGCCTCAAGATTTTGTGAAGCCTAAAAAAATAAATTTATTGGTAAAGGCTATTAATGAATATGTTACAGTTAATGATTTAGATGTAGAAGTTCGATTTGATATAATTGCCATCCACGCTAAAGAAAAACAATTTGTAATAGAACATTTAGAAGAAGCTTTTTATTATTTTTGACAAATAGTTATAATTATAACAAAATGTTTTATATATTTGCATCAAACACACTCACACACAAAAACATATGAAAACAGTTGCATCAGTAGTTGAAAAGTATTTAAAAACGAAGCCTTTTTTATTGAGTTCTTTATCTGAAGGAATAATAAACTTAACATCGCTAGCTAGAATAATAATGCCTGAAATCGAAATGCATTTAGGTAAAGATATTAAGCAAGGCGCTGTGGTTATGGCTTTAAAAAGAATCTCAGAAGAATTAGATTTTAAAATTAGCCATAGAGTTGCGAAAGTTTTGCAAAACTTAGGTGAAATTACTGTTCGTTCTTCGTTAACGGATTATACGTATGAAATTTCAGATACATTATTAGAAAATCAATCTAAATTAATGTTTGAAATTAAAACGAACAAAAGTTTGTTTTATACGTCTTCTCGTGGAGTTAATGAAACAAATATTGTAGTAAGTTCTGAAGTCAATTCAATTGTTGAAGAATGTTTGAAATCTGAAAAATTATTAAGTAAGAATGAAAATTTATCTTCAATTACGGTAAAATTACCACATGAAAACGTTTCGGTTCCTGGAGTTTATTATTATATTTTCCAATCGTTAGCTTGGGAAGGAATTACAATTGATGAAGTAATTTCAACAAGTAATGAGTTTACAATTATTGTAAATGAAAACCAGATTGACATTGCTTTTAGCGTGATAAAAGACTTGAAAAAATAAAAATCTTATGAAATAAAAAAAAAGCTGATAAAATTTTATCAGCTTTTTTTATATCTATTATTTTAATCTTCCTTTTTGGCGTCCATTACCCAAGTGTCCATAAAGGCAGTTGTGTAATTTCCAGCCACATATTCTGGATGATCCATTAATTGTCTGTGGAATGGAATGGTAGTTTTAATTCCTTCAATATAAAACTCATCTAAAGCACGTTTCATTTTATTGATAGCTTCTTGTCTTGTTTGCGCAGTTGTAATTAACTTAGCAATCATTGAGTCGTAATTTGGTGGAATAGTATAACCAGCGTAAACGTGAGTATCTAAACGCACACCGTGTCCGCCTGGCGAATGTAAAACTGTAATTTTTCCTGGTGAAGGTCTGAAGTCGTTATACGGATCTTCAGCATTAATACGACATTCGATTGAGTGTAATTGTGGTAAATAGTTTTTTCCAGAAATTGGAATTCCTGCAGCTACCATAATTTGCTCACGAATTAAATCGTAATCAATTACTTGTTCTGTAATTGGGTGTTCTACTTGGATACGAGTATTCATTTCCATGAAGTAGAAGTTTCTATGTTTGTCTACTAAAAACTCAACTGTTCCTGCACCTTCGTACTTAATGAATTCGGCAGCTTTTACAGCAGCTAAACCCATTTTTTCTCTTAATTCATCTGTCATGAATGGAGAAGGTGTTTCTTCAGTTAATTTTTGGTGACGTCTTTGAACTGAGCAATCTCTTTCAGAAAGGTGACAAGCTTTACCAAATGAATCACCTACAATTTGAATTTCAATATGTCTTGGTTCTTCAATTAATTTTTCTAAATACATACCGTCATTACCAAAAGCAGCTGCAGACTCTTGACGAGCACCTTCCCAAGCTTTTAATAAATCTTCTTGTTTCCAAACAGCACGCATTCCTTTTCCACCACCACCAGCAGTTGCTTTTAGCATAACTGGATATCCGAATTCAGCAGCTAATTGTTCTGCTTGTTCGTATGATTCTAAAATACCAACAGAACCTGGAACACATGGTACACCAGCTTCAATCATAGTCGATTTTGCCGAAGCTTTATCTCCCATTCTGTCAATCATTTCAGGAGAAGCACCAATAAATTTGATGTTATGCTCTTGACAAATTTTAGAAAATTTTGCATTTTCAGATAAGAAACCATAACCTGGGTGGATGGCATCTGCATTTGTGATTTCTGCTGCAGCAATAATATTTGACATTTTCAAGTAAGATAAATTACTTGGTGGAGGTCCAATACAAACTGCTTCGTCAGCAAATTTCACGTGTAAACTTTCGGCGTCTGCAGTAGAATAAACGGCAACTGTTTTAATTCCCA
>JAZKHI010000045.1:0-56921 GCA_040385445.1 Bacteroidota bacterium
TAGAAATCTTCTTCAGAAATTAAACCTTGATTCACTTGGAATAAGTTGGCAAAATACTCAGTAATTCCTTCATACATCCATAAATGTTCAGACATTTGTGGTTTGTTGAAATCGAAATAATGAATTTCTCTTGAATGCACACTTAAAGGCGTTACAATGTGGAAGAATTCGTGAGAAACTACATCTTTTAATTGTTCTTGTAAAGCTTCTAAAGGCATCATTTCTGGCATAACAACTGTTGTAGAAGTCATGTGTTCTAAAGCACCAAAACCTTTAGCGTCTTTACCAGCCATATCTGATAAATATAATAAAACTGTATATTTTTTGTTCGCATTAAATTTTCCTAAGAATTTTTTTTGCGCTCTCATGAATTTTTCCGTTTCTGGTGTAATGTCTGCAGCTTTATATTTACCTGTTGGCGAATATACACTGATAACAATATCCATTCCTTCTACATTAAATTCTGTATAATCTGGTTTAGAATACATAATTGGGTTGTCTACCAATTCTCCATATCTTGAAGCATTGAAAACATCAATTTCATTGCTTGAGTTTGTATCAACTAAAGAAGTTGCTCCCCACAAAGTTGCAGGATGTTTTACTTCAACTGTATATGGAATTTCAGATTTTCCTTCAAAATATCCAACAAAACCATGGATGTTTAACATGAAGTTTTCACCTGCTTTAATGTTAGTTCCAGCTGGTGAGAAAATATCTTCGCTTTCGCCAAAACCTGCTCCACCTTCTGTGTCATAAGTATCACTTACATTATAAGTTACTTTAGCTAATTTTTTAGCACCGTAAATAGTGTATGAATTTTCATCCATTTTAGCTATTTTCAAAGCTTTTCCTTTTTTGTCAAAAGCTTTTACATTGTCTACGTATCTTCCATAATTGTCTTCAGAATACGTTCCTGGAACAATTTTAGGAATGTTGAAAGTTACTGTTTCAGTTGTTATTGTTGGGTTAGTAATTGTAACTTTTACTTTATCATCAATTACATTTACTAAATCGATACTAACCGATACATTATTCTTAGGTGTTTCTTTAGGAGAAGTACCATCTGAATTCTTAAAACTCATTAAGAGAATTGCGCAACCAAGTGCTATTAGTATTTTTTTCATTTTTATATGTTTTTTCAATTGATTAGTATATGTTTTTTTAAAAATGTTACAAAAAAAAGTCCCGAAAGTATTTCCGGGACTTTTTTTAATCAAATTTATTTTTAAAATAGTATTTACTATCTAAATCGTCAATGTCATCTTCCAAAGCATTTGGTTTGAATGCTTTTGGTTTTGGTTTTCCAGCAGCAACTTTCTTTTTCCAAAGTTCAAAATTGTCTTTGGAAAGTTTTTTGCGCATAATTTCAGTCACTTCGCTTTCAGTCAGGCCAAATTCTTCTTTAATTACTTCAAAAGGTTTTTTTTCCTCTTGAGCCATGCTAATTACGCGTTCTGTTTCTTCGTAACTTAGTTCAATCTTTTTACTTTTTTTCATATATGTAAATATTATTTTTTAGCGGTCATATATGGTATCGCCTTTTTTTTAATTGTGTTGGTTTGTAACCAACTTGTTTTTAGTGCCGATTTCATTAGTGAAAAGCATAATTTATTGGTTATGGTTTTTTATTATCAAATGATGTTCCAATATTAATAAAAAAATATATTTCGGAACAAAAAAATGTATGTTTTTTTTAAATAATTTTTCTGAATGTAAGGTTAATTCTAGTTTTTTTAGGTTTTGAAGCTTTTGGGATTTGATGTTTGTAATGAATTTGAGCGCCATTTTTCATTACTAATAAGCTACCATGTTCTAAGGTTATTGATTGTTTGGCGTCTTTATTTGTATTGTGTTTGATTTGAAAAACTCTTTCTTCTCCTAAACTTAAAGAGGCAATTATCGGATCTCGACCTAATTCTTTCTCATTATCTGCATGCCAACCATTACTATCTTTTTCATTTCTATACAAATTTAGTAAAATTGTTGTAAAGTGTTCATTTATAGTGTTTTCAATTTCGTCTTTAATGAAAGTTAAAGTGCTGTTCAAAGGATGCGGATGCATTACAATGTTTGAATATCCATAAGATTTCCCATCGTTTCCATAAAGTGCCGTTAATCTTGGCTGCAATATTTTTTTTCCGAAAATAGTAATTTCATCATGTTGCCAATGTGTTTCTTTTAGTAAGATATCGAGAAATAAATCGGCTTTTTCTTTCGCAAAAAAATTCGGGTAATAAATAAACTCCGCATCGGGTAAATTTAAATGAATGGGTTCTTCGTTAAATAAATTAAACATAAAAAAAGCGATGAAAATTTCACCGCTAATTTATTTATAATTTGTTAGATTATGATTTTTCTTGAAGTAAATTTTTATATACAAAACCAGCCACTATGGCTCCTAAAATGGGTGCTACCCAAAATAACCAAACTTGAGAAAGTGGTTCTCCGCCAGTAAACACTGCTTGAGATAGTGAACGCGCTGGGTTAACAGAAGTATTTGTTATTGGAATACTGATTAAATGAATTAAGGTTAATCCTAAACCAATGGCCACTCCAGCAAATTTCCCATTCGCTAATTTATCTGTTGCACCTAAAATAATCAATAAGAAGAATATTGTTAGAACAAATTCAGCCGTGAATGCTGCAGTCATAGAATAACCTTGTGGTGAAAAAGCATCAAAACCATTTGAAGCAAATGCGCCAGCCTTGGTGTTGTCAATAGCAAAACCATCTTTTCCAGATAAAATGAAAAATAAAGTTCCAGCAGCGGCAATGGCACCAACACATTGCGAAATAATATATGGCAAAATATCTTTGGCTTCAAATCTTCCACCTGCCCATAAACCTAAAGTAACAGCTGGATTAAAATGTCCGCCAGAAATATGACCAACAGCATAAGCCATTGTTAAAACTGTTAATCCAAACGCTAAAGAAACTCCTGCGAAACCAATACCTAAATCTGGAATTCCAGCTGCAAATAAAGCGCTACCGCAACCTCCAAAAACAAGCCAATACGTTCCAAAAAACTCTGCTAATAATTTTCTCATAGTAAATAGTTTAATTTTACAAAAAATGTAAAATGGTTAGTTATACTAATTTACTGAAAAAATAACCTTGCTTAGGTGTTTGATAATAAACTTATTAACAGGAAAATTTAGACTTTCTTTTTAGAAAAGTTAATGTTCATAATAACGATAGCAAGTATAATTAACAAAATACCAAACCATTGCCAAATTACCACTTCTTCTTTTAATAGTAGATAGGCCATCATTACAGAAACAGGTAATTCTAATGAAGCTACAATACTTCCTAATCCTAAACCCGTTTTTGGAAAACCAGCATTTAGTAACATTGGAGGAATTATTGTTCCGAAAAGCGCTAAAAATAATCCGTAATTTTTAAAGATTTCAAAATTAAAGGCTCCACTTTGCGTAAAAGCAGAAAACACAAACACAATTACTGCACCTCCTAAAAGCATATATAAACTTCTTTGTGCAGAAGAAATTCCTAGAGCAACTTTATTAGCTGTAAACATTGTTGTTGTAAAAGAAGCTGCCGCTAAAATTCCCCAGAAAATTCCCCTCCAATCTAATTTGATATTGAATTCATATAATTTCGTAGCTAAAAAAGTACCAAAAAGCACAATGATTACAGAAACTATTTTTTGTGTTGAAGGTAGTTTTTTGTCTAAAAACCATTCCAATAAAACACCCATCCAAACCGTTTGCATCAATAAAACAATAGCAATGGAAACATCAATATATCGAACACATAAATAGTAAAAGACACTGGTCATACCTAATGAAGTACCAGCAATCATTAACTGAGTAATGTTTTTCGGATTCGCTTGAACCGCTTTTTCTTTGTTGTTAAATTTTTGGAATAAATTGATAAGTAAAACACCTAATATTCCATATATAAATTGCGAAGATGTAACTTCCGCTGTTGTAAAACCTTCTTTGTAAGCTAGTTTAACAAAAGTAGCTAACATTCCGTAGCTCGTTGCGCCTAAGGCAACTAAAAAAACTCCTTTTAGTATATCATTTCTCATTTTCTCATTTTTAAAAAGCCGACAAAGATATGATTTTAAACTACAACAGAATCATGACATTTAATTTTCTTCCATTAAATCTTTTAAATGCACGCGTAAAGCATTTACTGAAATGCTAATTTCCCAAAATGAAATTCCTAAAGAAATAAGTAATGATAATAAACTCACACCAAAAACATAAATTCCCGCAATTTCATAATTTAAGAAGAGTAAAAACATGGCAAAAACGGATAGAAATAAACAACAAACGCCAAAAAGTTGCATCAGTCTAATTAGAGTAATGCGTTTGTTTAAGTTTTTAATTTCTATTAAAATCGATTTGTTATGATCTTGATCGTAATTTTTCTTTAAACTTCTTACGATTTGAGCAATGGTTAAAAACCGATTGGTGTAAGCTAACAAAATTAATGATGTTGCTGAAAACAAAAGCGCTGGAGTTTCAATGGATAGATTCATTTGCTAGAATTTAATAGTTCAGAATTACAATGTTTAAAGATAATTATTTTAACTGACACTTTCTTGTAACTTTTTTAAGATTTTTAGGACTAACCTATCAAATCATAATTCGATTTTTATAATTTTTATGAAAAAAATAGTTCAAAGTTTCTTGTTTTTTATCTGTTTTGTGTCATTTATTCAAGCTCAAGATTCTACAAAAGTTAAAAATGAAGAAGCTCCAAAAGAAGTTCAAAAAGACAACCAGATTGAAGAAGTAGTAATTATCAAACAGAAAAAAGCCATTGAGCAAAAACCGGATAGAACTATTTTTAATATTGCAGACCAACCTCATTTAAATTCAGGAACTTTGATGGAAACCATTAAGCAATTACCGGGTTTAATTGCGTCTGATGTGGCCGGAATGATGTATCAAGGAAAACAATTAGAAGTGTTTTTAGATGGTCGTCCGTTAAATATTTCAAGTAACGAATTGAATTCTTTTTTAGAAGGAATGCCTGCTAATTCAGTCGAAAGAATTGAAGTAATTACGCAACCTGGCGCCGAATTTCCAGCGACTTCTGGTGGAGCCATTCTGAATATTATCACCAATAAAAACGCTAAAAAATATTTAAGCGCCACTTATACGAGTAGTTCTGCATTTAATTCTTACGATAAAACGCGTTACAGAACATATAACAGTGTGTTGTTAAATGCCAAAAATAAATATTTCGGATGGCAATTGAATTTCGGTCAAAATTATAGAGAAAATGCAGTTTGGACAGAGTTTTTAAATACGAGTAGTAATGCTATTTTATCAAAAACAGAAAGTGACAGAATTAACAGAACGCAATTTTTAAAATCGGGTTTAACTTTTGATATTAAGAAAGATAGATTGTTGTTAAATTACGATGTAAACTACGGAAATAGCAATAGTGAAACAGAAGGTTATGGATTAGGATTTACCACTTTCGATAAAGGAAAATCGCACAATACAAGACAAGATGCTACCATAACGTATCAGAAAAGATTTGACAACAAAAGTCAAAAATTAGATTTTATATTCAATTATAATAACAACAAAAACGATTTCAATTTGTTTTCTAATGTTTTAGGAAATAGTGTTTTAGATAATTATTCGAATCAAAATTACTATAACGGAAAATTCGATTATTCTCAAGGATTAAAAATTTTAGATGAAGGAAAAGTCAGTTTTGGAGCATTATACGAAAAACTACTTTTTGAAGCTAAAAATTTCAATATCCAGAATTTAGAATACCAAAGAGTTACTGCAGCTACTTATTTAGAATTACAAGCAAAATATAATAAGTTCGATTTTATTTTAGGTTCACGAGCTGAAAAATATGAAATTGGAGGTAAAACGCAAACATCAGACTTAATTCCGTTTGAACAATTTAGATGGTTTCCAAATGCAACTGTTCAATATAATTTGACCAATCAGATTTTCTTTAATATGAATTATAATAAGAAAATTACATTGCCTTCAACTTCTGCATTAAACCCAAATAATACCACCTATCAAAATCAAAACATCAACACGGTTGGTAATCCGAATTTACAACCTACCATTTTTGATAATTTTGAAGTGAAACTAAGTGCTTTTGATTACGCTTATATTGGTTATAGTTTAAGTAATGCTAAAAATCAAGTGGTGCAACGTGTAAGTTTAAATGAAAATGTAGTAGAAAATAGTAATTTTAATGTTTCGGAAGTTAAAATTCATAACTTCACTTTTGCTTTCCCATTACCATATATGCTTTTTACTAAAGGATTAAAAGCAACGATGAAATTTGATGTAAATCCGGATACACTTAATTTTATATATTTTTACACAGGTTATCAATTGCATCAAATTCCGAACTTAGAGACTAAAGGTTTTTGGAATTTCAACTTAATGTCTCAGATTTTATTACCAAAAAAGATAAAATTTGTAACCGAGTTTGGACTAATTACTTCTGGTGGAAATTATTTCTATTTTGTGGCCGACAAGCCTTTTAATAATTTTGTAGATATGACTTTCAGTAAGAAATTCTTAAAAGATCAATTGACGGTTTCTATTTTTGGTGACGATATTTTCAATATGAATAGAAGTTATTTCAGGCCAGTTAATGATCCTTTATTGTCTTATAGTAAAAACGATACACGTAAATTTGGTTTTACCATTAACTACAAATTACCAACAAAAAACAAGGCTGCTAAAGTAGATCCGAATATGTTAAAAGACGAGAAAAAAGAAGAAGGCGGAACCGTTATTGGGAATTAAAAAAAAAAAGGCATTTGTACAAAAAAATGCCTTTTTTAATGTTTTTTTGGATTATAAATTCACATTATAAGTAACTCCGTTAGGATTGTGAAAATAAGTGGCTAAATTATCACATTCGTTGTTTCCATAATCTAAAATACCATTTAAAACTGTTCCTTGTAAGTTCAATTGACCTTTAGAAATGTAATTACAAGCATATTTTTTGATTAATGGTTCAACAACAGTAGAAGTTAATGTTGAGCCATTTGGTCTGTTTACCGTATGAGTTCCTGAAATTACTTCGTAAATATTATCACCTAATATCACAGTAGAAACACCAGCAGTTTGTCTTACAGTTCTTGTTCCAGAATGTGTAAATACAGCACCATTTAGAAAAGTAATTTTTCCGTTTGTTACCGTTCTTGTCCATTGTGGAATAGATACGTTCGTAGTTTCATTAGTGTACACAATTGTTCCTTCAATTTTTCTTAAATTCACATAATAATTGCTTCTTTCAATAGTCATTGTTGAACCATTATTCATAACATAGCCTGAAAGTGTAATGGTTAAAATTCCAGAACGTGTTATTCCGTTTTGAGTACAACCTGTTCCAAAATCGATAGTGAAAATTTTAGGAAAAACTCCTGGAGTAGTGTTGTTTACAGTTATTGTAGCACAAGCCGGAATGGCACTAACTTCATTGATTGATTTATTAGAATAACTAGAATTATTGCTTGCCACATCAATTCCTGCATTAAAGTCTAATTCACTGATGAAATCTGTAGTTATATTAGCACTAACCATTTCACTATCTACATTTTCAACTGTTTTTTCTTCATCTTTACTACAAGAAACAAAAGAAATAACAATTAGGGTAAAAAAATACATTTTTAAATTTTTCATGTTATTAGTTTTTAAAGGTTTAATATTAAGACAATTAAAATGCAATAAGGTTTAATTTGAGATTAAACTATTTATAAATGTAGTTAATTTTTTTGCACCAATTTCATTCAAATGATCGGCGTCATAAAAATCTTCATTGGTAAATTTTTCCGATTTTAAAAGATTGAAATAGGTGCAATTTGAATTTTTGTTTACCAATTCTGAAATGGTTTTTGTAGTTTTTTCTAACTGAATTGCATTTAAATTTGTATAATAAGATGAATGTGTTGGTGTTGTTATGAAAACAACGTTAATGTTTTTTTTCTGACACAATGTGATGATTTTCTGTAATGATTTTACATTCTCATCATATAAGTTAAAGTTTTTTGCTGTATGTTTTTTTGCTGTAAAGACTCCTTTAAAAGTTTTTTTGTTTGCCGAGTTAAAATTGGTTCCCCAACCTAAGTTGGATGCCGTTATGAAAGATTTGTTTAAAACGTAATGTTTAATTGTCATTTTAAGATTTGACTTAACATCGCTATTTAAAATTTCAAATTTATTATTTAAATCCGTTTGGTTTTGAAAATTATAATACAAGAAGTAATTTTTAATTCGCCATTTTTCAACATCGGTTTCTAAAGTTTCAAACAAACTAAAATTGGAAATAGGGATAATTACGGTTTTTAAGTTTTTAAATTTTGCTTCGTAAGTATTTAAAATCTCATAATCTAAATCTAAAGATTGTGAAACATAAGCGGCATTAAATGTTTTTTTAGAAAAATAATCCGGATTTAAACCATAAAAAGTATGCGAACTTCCTAAGATTAAAGTGTTGATTTCTCCAGCATTTTTATCTAAATATTCCCTTTTTAATTGATAATCGTTAGGAATTTTTCGAATAGCAATTTCTAAAACCAATAAAAAAAACAGAATTGGAAGAATGATTTTTGACAAATGAATTAGAAATTTTTTCATTGTTTTATTTCCAATTCTCTTTGGTTAGTGTATAAGTTACATGCGTTCTGCCGTTTTCTTCATCAATTAAAGTTTCAGTATGTAGAGCGCCTAATTTTTCTACCGCTTTTTGCGAACGAAAATTTGTATCGCCAACATGGAAAATGATATTTTCAACAAATTGAAAGGCATAATTGATCATTAAGTCTTTTAATGCTCTGTTATATGAAGTTCCCCAATATTTTCTAGAAATAAAAGTATAACCAATCGCAACAGATTTTTGTTTTTCATTAAAGTCGTAATAACGTGTAGAACCAATTGTTTCTCCTGTTTTTACATCAACTATTTTAAATGCACTTTTTGATTGCATGGCTATGTTGAAAAAATCTTGAAAAACGTCTTTTTTATAGCGATCTTTTTCTGGATGTTGTTCCCAAAGTAATTCGTCTGAAGCAATGGCGAATAATTCGTTAAAATCAGATGCTGCTATCGGAACAATTTGAATTAATTCGTTTGATAATGTAGATTGAAGATTCATTACAGTTTCAAGCTATATTTATAAATTCGACTCAAACCATTTTCATATTTATTGATTTCGTTTTCTAATTCTTCAATAGTTTTAAAACCTAAATTCGAAGTAGAATTTCGTTTACTTGTAAAGTATAAAGTTTCGGTTTTCGCATCATAAAACGGACAATAATCCATAAGTGATGAATTTACATTTGAACCCATATTTTTTGCTTTTTCCCATTCGCCATTTTTGTCTTTATAACTAATAAATAAATCGCCGCTACCTAAACCTTCTGGTCTATTATAACCTGTAAAAATTAAGAATTTTTCGTCAGGCGAAATAAAGGCGTTAAATTCATAACCAGCCGTATTGATGTTTAATCCTAAAGTTGTTGGTTCTGAATAGTTGTTGTTTTCCCATTTACTGAAAAAGATGTCGTCTTTTCCTAATGATTTTGAACCATCTGAAGTATAATAAATGTTTCCAGAATTGGTTAACGAAGGATAAAATTCATTGTTTGAAGTATTCACTGGAGCACCTAAGTTTTTTGGTTTCGACCAGTTGCTTTTTAAACTAGTTCTTTCCATAAACCAAATGTCGTAATCTTTTGATTTAGAAATAGTATCGTGCATTGGTCGGTTAGAAGAAAAATATAATTTTAATCCGTCCGATGATAAAAAAGGTTCAATATCTCTGTGTTTTCCTGTGAAGTTTATCAATTTTGGTTCGCTCCATTTTTTATTTACTTTTTTAGAAAAAGCAATAACAGAAACTTCTTCATTCGTATTTTGAATGGTGAAATACACTTCGTCTTGAGTTGAAGAAAGTGCTAAATCTCTCGTATTGATGTATTTTTTTAAGAAATCGAATGCTGGTTCAGGTTTCGTATGTTCTTGTGCAAATCCGAAAATTGAAACGAAAAGTAAAAACGTTTTTTTTATCATAATATTGGTTTTATGTTTTTGAAGCTAAAGCAATTACATGTCCGTCAAAATCGGAAATATAACCAACGGAATCACCCCAGTCTCTTGGTGAAATTGGACTGATTAATTTCGCGCCAGCTTTTAAAATTCTTTCAAAGTTATCTTCTAAACTGGTTATTGTCAAATATAATTCACATCTAGGAATTCCATTTCCAAGTTCGGGATGCGGTAAAGTTGGAGAAATTATTTTTGCAATTCCGTCATTGGGCATCATACCGATTTTTGTAAAATTGTTTATTGTAAATTCTGTCATTCCAGGAACATCTAAAGTAGGTTCTTGATTGAAAAGAATTTGATAAAAAAGTTTACTTTGTTCTTGATTTGAAACATATAAAATGAATTCACAATATTTTATTTCCATTAACTATCTCGATTTTATGTTTTTTTCGCAAAGCGAAATGATTTCGTTAATTCTATTTTCTCTGGTTTCAGGTCTTTTAGCTTGATTTAGCCAATATAAGTAGCTTTTTCTATAACTTTTACTGAAATTAGTATAGTTTTCTAGCGCCAATTTGTTTTTGTCAAATTCAACTTGTAAATCTTCTGGGATTTCTAAATTCTCCACCGCATCTAAACTTTCCCAAGAACCGTTTTGTTTCGCAATTTCAATTTTCTTTAAACCACTTTCGTGCATTAAATTATTGGCAATTAAATCGTCAATATAATTTTTGTTGATTTTGCTCCAAACGCTTTTGTCTTTTCTGGGTGTAAAGGTTTGTTTTCTGCGTTCGTCGTCTAATTTTCTCACCGTAGAATCAATCCAGCCATAGCAAATAGCCACTTTCACAGCTTCTTCCCAACGCATACTTTCCATTTCGCTATCCACTCTGTAGAAAACGAGTTCTACCACAGTATGTGTTTCATGATTTTCATGTAACCAATTGCGCCATTCCTTATGGTTTTTAAAGTAGAGTAGTGGTTTGTTAGACATTTTTATTATTCAATTACTTTGAATTTTTCTTCTATATTTTTACAATTAAAAATTATGGTTTCAGCTTTTCTATCAAGTAAAAAATCTAAATTTAAATTAGTTGTTTCAACACTTAAAGATGTTAAATATCGATTTGAAACATTTGAAAACCTAGATTCTATTTCTTTACTATCTGAAATTAATGTTCCAATATTCCTGTTTTCGGATATAAATTCCAGTTTTGCGCCATTAAAAGATTTGTATTCTTGTTTTCCAACAATATGCACTTCCATAAATTCATATTCTCCAATTACCGAGAATTCTGTCCAAATTCCACCATTCTCGATTGTTGCGATTTTTTCACCAGGAATATTTTGAATAATTTTTTCAGAAAAAGTATCAATATAATTTTCTTCAGATGTATCTACACCACCTAAATTAACAACGGCCTTTTTTAAAATCGTAATTAGAAATTTCATGTTTTTTTTCTCAAATATAAAAAAAATCCTGTCAGAATGGAACAGGATTAGTTTTTATAAAATTTAATTTGGACAATCTGTGATGGAATTTATCCATTGCCCAATTAATGCAACGCCTTCTTCATGAATTATCGTTCTACCTAAAAAAGGCATTCTGTAATAGGGATCAGTTGTGTTGACTCTATAATATAATAAAGATTGATCAAGATTTCCGGGTTTCACAATTCTTCCTACAACACCTGGAATAGTATGGTTTGGACTTAAGCAAACGCCCATATTTGTTGGGTTTGTGGTTTCTTTGAATTCTAGTTTTAAATCAAAAAAATCAGCATATCCGCCAGGTTGATGACAATGTGCGCAATTCGCATCAAAATAAGAGCGAACTCTAGTTTCTAAAGGTTTTGAAGTGTCTTTATAATTTACAACAGCATTAATAGTATTAGGAACATTATTTTCTAAAATGCCTGAAGTCATCCACTTTGAGAGTTGATTATAAGTTCCGTCGGCATAATTATAATTTCCGTTTAAGTTTTGAGGTTTTATTCCAATTGGTCTCTTAACGCCTGAAATAGTATGGCATCCGGCACATTTCAATTCATTAGGAATGTCGTAATTTATTGTTCTAGTTACGGAATTGTTATCTATCCATGTAATCTGTTTTGTACTTCCATTTAAATCTAAAAAAGCTTCTGTTTGCTCCTCATTCCATACATAATTCGCGTAAATCCAACCATTAGATTTTCGAATCATAATTCGAGTTTCAATTATTTTTGTGGTATTTGAAGGTTGTACATTATTGTAGTAAAAGTTCTTCACTAAAGCACCACCAACTGGTAATTCTAATACAGAATAATCATTTACATATGTAGCTTTGGTACCTGTTGGCATCCAAACAAATCTTTTTTTCTCTGCATAATCAGTAAATAATTCACTTTCAGGTTTGAATGGTAAAACGCCATAAACAGGTTTTTGATTTTTCATTTCTCCTTCAAAGAAATTATAATCTGAAAGTTTTGAGTAAGGTACTTGTGTTAAATCCATTTTCACAGGTGAAATTGGAGAATATTCTTCATTTGCGTCTTCTTTGTTACAAGAAATTAAAGTTACAAAAGTTAATAAAATGGTTAATTTTAATAGTAATTTCATTGGGTAAGATATTGATTCGCAATATAATAAAAAAATCCTGATAGGTTATAAAAATCTATTAGGATTGATTTAGTTTTTAATTTATCTAATTATTGCCGAACAAGCCATTCTTCCACCAGCATTTCCAGTAGGTTGTGTTACAAAATCATCTGCATTTTGATGTACAATTAAACCTTTTCCTAAAATATCTTTGGTTTGATCGCCACAGCCAATGCACCATTCATCTGTTTCTGCAGTAATTATGGCAAACCCATTTTTATCGGCTTCGAAATTTCCAATATCACCTTTATGATATTCGCCTGAACCCCATTTTCCGTGTTTTTTGTAAGTCGGATTCCAATGCCCACCAGCTGAAGCAGCATCTGAACTTGAGCAGTCTGCTTTTTCATGGATATGAATGGCGTGAGTTCCTGGTGTTAATCCAGAAATGTGGGCTTCAAATGTTACTTTGCCATTTTTTTCTTTAAAAGTGGCATATCCAGAAACTTTACTGTTGGTTTTTGGTTCTAAAACGATTTTTATTTCGTTAGTAATGGTTTTTGTTGAGGGTTTACAGCTATTAAATGCTACAAATAATATTCCTAAATATATAAATATGCTTTTCATAATACGTCAATTAAAATTCAAGTTAAAGATAATAAAAAATCCTGCAAGAGTTTAAAATTCTTACAGGATTATTTTTAGATGCTTAAGTTCAGTATTACAAAGTTGAGAGTTATTTCAAGGTTTCAAAACTTCTTTTTACAAAAGCAGTTAATTCTTCACCTTTTAATAAACCTTGAGATAATTTTGCTAAATCTAAAGCGTTTTTTACTAATTCTTTTTGGGCATCGTCTTTAGCTTGTAAAATTGAAGTCGCTAATTCCGAATTGGCATTTACCACTAAATTATACATTTCTGGCATGTTACCCATTCCGAATATTCCGCCACCGCCACTTTGACTCATTTCTTTCATACGACGCATAAATTCTGGTTGCGTAATTATAAATGGAGTGGCATCGCTATCTAAAGATTCTAATTGAACCGAATATGCTTTTGGAATTACAGCTTCTAAAGACATTTTTAGACTTTCCTTTTCGCTATCCGATAATTTAGAAATTTGAGTTTCCTCTTTATTGATTAATTTATCGATATGATCCGCATCCACACGAGCAAAAGTTAGATTCTCATTATCTGCTTCTAATTTCTGAATTAAGTGCGAAACAATTGGCGAATCTAATAATAAAACTTGATACCCTTTTGCTGTCGCAATGTCAATGTAACTGTGTTGCGCATCTTCGTTAGAAGCGTATAAAATAACTAATTTACCGTCTTTATCTGTTTGTAAATCTTTCGTAGCTTCTTTTAATTCAGCTAAAGTATAATGTTTGTTTTCGGTTGTTGGATATAAAACGAAATCGCCTGCTTTTTCATAGAATTTTGGTTCAGAAAGCATTCCGTATTCTAAAACAATTTTAATATCATTCCATTTTGCTTCAAAATCTTCACGGTTTTCATTGAATAACGATTTCAATTTATCGGCAACTTTTCGAGTAATATAGTTCGAAATTTTCTTCACATTACTATCCGATTGTAAACCAGAACGAGAAACATTTAAAGGAATATCTGGAGAATCCACCACACCTTTTAACATCAATAAAAATTCAGGTACAATTCCTTCTACATTATCCGTTACAAAAACTTGATTTTGGTACAATTGAATTTTGTCTTTTTGGATTTGTAAATCTGAACCTAATTTCGGAAAATATAAAATTCCGGTTAAGTTAAACGGATAATCAACATTTAAATGAATGTGAAATAAAGGGTCTTCAAATTGTGAAGGATATAATTCTCTGTAAAAGCTTTTATAATCTTCGTCTTTTAATTCAGTTGGTTGTTTGGTCCAAGCCGGATTTGGATTATTGATAAAATTATCAACATCAATATATTCTGGTTTGTAATCATCACCAGCATCTTCTGGCTTTGGTAATGTTTCTTTTTTTGTACCGAATTTAATTGGCACAGGCATAAACTTGTTGTATTTTGTAAGTAGTTCACGAATTTTAAATTCTTCTAAAAATTCTAATGAATCTTCTGCAATATGCAAAACAATTTCTGTTCCTCTGTCTGTTTTTGAATGAGGTTCTAAAGTAAACTCTGGACTTCCATCACATGTCCAATGCGCCGCAGGTTCATCTTTGAAAGATTTGGTGAAAATTTCCACTTTATTCGCAACCATAAAAGCCGAATAGAAACCTAAACCAAAATGACCAATAATTCCAGAATCTTTTGCAGAATCTTCGTATTTATTTAAAAATTCTTCTGCGCCAGAAAAAGCCAATTGGTTGATGTATTTTTCTACTTCATCTGAAGTCATACCAATTCCTTGGTCGATAATGTGAAGTTTTTTTCCTTCTTTGTCAATCTTAATTTCAATGATTGGATTGCCGTATTCGGTTTTTGCTTCGCCAATGCTTGTAAGATGTTTTAGCTTTAAAGTAGCATCGGTTCCGTTAGAAATTAATTCTCTCAAGAAAATTTCGTGATCACTATATAAAAACTTCTTGATTAAGGGAAATATGTTTTCAACCGAAACATTAATTTTTCCTGATGTCATAGTATTTGTGTTTTAAAATTATAGTTTTGAAAGAGTCAAAATAAGTACCAAATTTATAAAAGTGACAAATTGGCACTAATAATTTTGTAAGTTTATTTTGTAATTATATAATCTATATTGACTAAATTATTTTTAAATTTGTTAAAACTTAAATTAAGGAAAATATGAAAAAAATTGTATTCATTATTGTAATGTCAGTTTTTGCATTGGCATGTAAACCAAAACAAACAGTTACAAATACCAAATTAGACAATAAGTCTGAAAGGTTAATAAAAGGTGATTGGCAAGTTTCATCTGTAAGTTATGTTGGTTCAGACGTATTTAATGTCACTTCTTTTAATATTGCAGACGCAAAATGTTTTGAAGGAAGTCAATGGAGTTTTGTTTCAAACAACAATACAGGAGAAATGGTATTAAACAAATCAAATTGTGTTACTTATGGTAGTAGAATTACTTGGTTTATTAATAAAGATGGAAATTTTGTAATGAAATTTTTAAGTGAAGGTGTAAAAGCGAAACATACTCCAAGTGGTTACGTTTTAAGAGTAGCTAATCAATCTGAAACTTCTTTTCAATTAATTGACAGAGCATCAGTAGGAAATAATAGTGCAGAAATTGTATATCAATTTGATAAAATAAATAGATAATTATTATGAAATCGCCAATATAAAAAGTTTGCTTGCAGGCACAAATAAAAAAAGCGATACCATATGACTAATTCAAAACAATAAATATTTACATATGAAAAAAAATATAACAATCGGACTAAGTGTATTGATCTTATGTTCTACTGTTTTTACAGGTTGTAAAGCAGTTCAAAATTCAAATAAAACGCAAAGAGGTGCTGTAATTGGTGCTGCAGGAGGTGCTGTTTTAGGAGCAGTGCTTGGAAATAATTTAGGTAAAGGTGGTAAAGGTGCTTTAGGAGCGGTTATTGGTGGTGTTGTAGGTGGTGTTGCCGGTGGTTTAATTGGTAGAAAAATGGACAAACAAGCTCGTGAAATTCAAGAGCAATTACCAGGAGCACAAGTAGAAAGAGTAGGAGAAGGGATTCACTTAGTTTTAGGAGAAAATGCAGTGCGTTTTGAATTTAATAAAGCTTCTTTAACTTCAACTGCAAAAGCTAATTTGGATAAATTGGTACCAGTATTTAAAAACTATCCAGATACAAATATTAAAATTTATGGATATACAGATAGTAAAGGTGCAGATGATTATAATCTAAATTTATCTGATCAACGTGCTGCTGCCGTGAAAGCATATTTAGCAGGTAGAGGTTTGGCTAATTCTCGTTTTTCTATTTTAGGAATGGGTGAAGCTGATCCAATTGACACAAATGATACGGAAGCGGGAAGAGCAAGCAACAGAAGAGTGGAATTTGCCATTTTAGCAAATGACAAAATGATTGAAGACGCTAAAAAAGAATCAGGGAATTAAAATTAAAATTTTAAGCATAAAAAAAGAGGAACAGTTGTTCCTCTTTTTTGTTTTTATATAAAGTGTAAAATTATTCACCAAATTTATAAGCAATACCAAAAGTAGCATTATACATTAAACCAGTAAATGAATTAGCAGCTCCTTCATATGATAATTCACCATTAAAAAAATAATGCTGAGATACATTTGCAATAGCAGAAAAATCCGCTGTTAAGTAAAAGTTTTTTCCTACTTCGTATCTTGGTGTAACACCAATAACTAAGTTTAATAAATGGTCTGTGTTTTTATATTCAGGAATATCAGAGTTTAATATTGATAAACCAGCACCACCATGGGCTAATATGTTAAATTTATTATAGAATGCGCGAGAATCTGCTAAAGTAGTTAGGTTAATAACTCCTTGTGCGGTAACTCTTAAATTAGTAACTCCAGTTTTCTTTGCTCTTAAATCGTTTTGAATAGAAAATTCATCCATTCCGAAATCTAATTTAGCACCAAATGTTTCGTCAAAATCATAACTAACACCAGCGCCAAAATGTGTTAAACCATTATAGCTAGGATCATAAGATCCGTTTAATCCGTAATTTGCTTCAATTCCAAATTGAGCACTTGCAACAAATGTACTAGAAACTAGTAGTAGGGTAAATATTTTTTTAATCATTGTACGTTTATTTTTAATAATTTTGGGTGCTGCAAGATAAAAAAAAATCTATATAAATAATGCTAAAAATAAACTTAAATAAATTTTCTTATTTAAACGATTCAGTCCTTGAAAACATTGGGTTTACGATTGAAAAAGGAACTCAATTATCATTAATTGGAGAGAGTGGTTGCGGAAAAAGCTCGTTGTTGAAAATTATTTATGGGCTTTTAGATTGTGATGAAGGAACTTTTTTTTGGAATGATATTCAAATATTAGGTCCAAAATATCATTTAGTTCCTGGAATGCCATTTATGAAATATTTGGCACAAGATTTTGATTTGATGCCATTTATAACTGTTGGTGAAAATGTAGGGAAGTTTTTATCGAACTTTTATCCAAAAGAAAAGCAAAATCGTATTGATGAATTGTTAGATTTAGTTGAAATGACCGAATTTAAACATGTTAAAGCAAAGTTTTTGAGTGGTGGACAAATGCAGCGAGTGGCTTTAGCTAGAGTTTTAGCTCAAGAACCAGAAGTGTTACTTTTAGACGAACCTTTTTCGCACATTGATAATTTTAGAAAAAACGATTTAAGACGAAAAATATTTAGGTATTTAAAAGAAAATCAAATCACAACAATTGTGGCTAGTCATGATATAAATGACGTATTGTCTTTTTCAGATGAAGTTATTGTTTTAAAGGACAAAACAATTTTAGAAAAAGCAGCGCCTAAAGAATTATATCTTCATCCGAAACATAAATATACCGCCGCTTTGTTTGGTGAAGTTAATGAAATTGTAATGGATGGTAACTTGCAATTGATTTATCCTCATCAATTACAAATAGTTGAAAATTCTAATTTGAAAGTTGAGGTTGTAAACTCTTATTTTAAAGGAAAAATCTATCTAATAGAAGCGAAATCAGAAAATCAAACAATCTTTTTTGAAAACGAAATAGAAATCACAAAAGCAACAATTGTATGTTTAAAAAAAATCGACTTGTAAATTTTTACAAGTCGATTTTCTATAACTTATTTTAGTTCTTTAAATACTTTTCTAAGAACTGATCTTGTTCCCATAATAAGTGTAAAATATTATCTTTTGCTGCATAACCATGAGCTTCTTTTGGTAATAAAACCAATCTCACTGGCGCGCCTAAACCTTTTAATGCTTGGAAATAACGCTCAGATTGTAAAGTAAAAGTTCCAGGATTGTTATCCGCATCACCATGAACTAATAACATTGGAGTTTTCATTTTATGAGCTGTGTTAAATGGTGACATTCCAGCATATACTTCAGGAACATCCCAAAAATTACGTTGCTCACTTTGGAATCCAAATGGCGTTAATGTTCTGTTGTATGCACCACTACGGGCAATTCCACAAGCAAATAAATTAGAATGTGTTAATAAATTAGCTGTCATAAATGCACCATAACTATGACCGCCAACTGCTACTTTTTTTCTGTTGATGAAACCTAATTTATCCACGGCATCAATTGCAGCTTCTGCACTTGAAACTAATTGTGGTATAAAAGTGTCATTTGGTTCAGTAGTTCCTTCTCCGATAATTGGGAAAGAAGCATCATCTAAAACGGCATAACCTTTTGTTACCCAATATACAAATGTACCATAGTTTGGAGAAGTAAATTCATTTGGGTTTTTATCACTTTGGCCCGCTGAGTTTTTGTCTTTAAATTCCGCTGGATACGCCCAAATTAATAATGGTAATTTCTCTTTTTTCGCAGTTCTATCGTAATTTGCAGGTAAATATAAAGTTCCTGAAAGTTCTACACCGTCTTTTCTTTTGTATTTAATTACTTCTTTATAAACATTTTTAATACTTGTAAACGGATTGGTAAAAGTAGTAATTTGAGTTAAACTATTTTTAGCTTTAATGTTTCTCATGTAGAAATTTGGATACTCATTTTTCGATTGAATCATCACTAAAACTTCTCCTTTTTTGAAATCTTCAATTGATTGAATATCTTCTTTTTTGTCCGTATATGTTGAAGTATATAAACGCTTTGTTTTTTGTGTTTTTAAATTAAATTCATCAATAAATGGGAATTGTCCGTTTTTAGTGAAACCATCGCCAATTAAATAAGCATTGTCGTTTTCAATTGCTAAAACATATCTGTTGAATGCGTTTCTTTTCGTTTCAAAATTTCCTGGATCTGAATAAATATCTTGCGAATTTCTGTCTGAAATAATTTTCGCTTCAGCAGATAAATTAGAAGGATTTACTAAATACGTTTTTGCATTTCTAGTATCGTACCAACTGTCGTAAACAATCGCGTAATTGTCATTTCCCCACATAATTCCTCCATAACGTTGTTTTGTTTTGAAGAAAGAAGTAGCAGCGTTTGTAAATGGTGCTTCCCAAACAAAAACTTCGTCTCTAAATGGAACTTCTTTAGCCTGATCGCCTTCATCTAATGCTTCAACAAAATATAAAGATGCAGGTTTATCTGCTCTCCAACTCATGTTTCTTTTTCCTTTTCTTACCGAAGAAAAACCTTTTGGCATAATCTCCGTTAACGGCACTTCGTTTACTCGTTTGATTTCTTTTCCAGAAACGTCATAAACAATTGTTTTTTGTGGAAATCTGCTTAATGGAACAATATAAGAAAATGGTTTTTGAATGGTTGTAAGCATTAAATATTTTCCGTCTGGAGAAAAACTTTCACCTGCATAAATATCGGCAGTTTTAAATAATTCTGCTTTTCCAGAGATTGAAATTTTGTATAATTCTGAAGTCACTAACGATTCGAAATTTGCTTCGTCCGTTTTGTTTTTCAATAAATCTTGATAAGTTCTGTTTTGAGATTTTGAACCATCAGCTGTAGAAACCGTTGGGCCTTTTGGTAAATTCTTTTTCTCGTCAATTAATGGTTTTCTGTTTTTTGGTAACACTTTCACTAATAACGTTTCGTTGTCAGTCATCCAATTGAACGGACTTCCTAAATTCGCATTTAAATTATCCGAAGTAATTTTGTTTGCTGTTGCAGAAATCACATCAATAATCCATAATTCAACACCAGAATTTGTGGTGTTTGTAAACGCAATTTTCTTTTCGTTTGGTGACCAGCTTACATTAGTAATTCTGGCATTTTCGGGCAAACCTTTAACTTGAATTTCGTTTTTGTCTTTTACTTTTCTTAACTTCAAATTGTTAATATACGTAACTGAACTCGAAATGTTTGTAATTGGATTAATTCGTAAACCACCTAAACGCATTTCTTCCTGATTTAAATCGTCAAGCGTTTTATATGTATTTCGGTAGCTTAATAACATGTATTCTTTTTTAGAATCCATATTTACAGATGGTGCTCGTTGGTAATCGGCAAGTTCTAAAATTTCTTTAGAAGGTTTTTGATATGTAACGTTTTCTTGAGCCTTTACAGCTGAAAAACTCATACCTAAAAACAAGAATGTAAGTAGTTTTTTCATTATAATGTTTGATTAGTTTTCAAGCTACTAAAATAAGCTTAAATATAAAGTCGTCAAATTTTTTTTACGATATTTTAACATATTTGTAATTATCGTAAGCTAAAACTTGATTTAATGATAAATTTCTTAAATTTGTTCTTTAAATTAAAACTTATGTATCATTCAAAAATATCAGGCTTAGGCTATTACGTTCCAGAAAATATTGTAACCAACGATGACTTATCTAAATTAATGGATACCAATGATGAATGGATTCAGGAGCGAACAGGAATTAAAGAACGTCGTCATGTAATTAGAGGAGAAGATACAACTACTTCAATGGGTGTAAAAGCAGCTGAAATTGCGATTAAACGTGCGAATGTAGCTAAAGAAGATATCGATTTTGTAATTTTTGCGACACTTTCACCAGATTATTATTTTCCAGGACCAGGAGTTCTAGTACAACGCGATTTAGGTTTAAAAACAGTTGGTGCTTTAGATGTTAGAAATCAATGTTCCGGATTTGTATACGCGATTTCAATTGCCGATCAATATATCAAAACAGGAATGTATAAAAATATTTTAGTCATTGGTTCGGAAGTGCATTCAACAGGTTTGGATATGACAGATAGAGGCCGTGGTGTATCTGTAATTTTTGGAGATGGAGCAGGAGCAGCGGTTTTGTCTAGAGAAGAAGATTTATCGAAAGGAATTTTATCTACACATTTACATTCAGAAGGACAACACGCGGAAGAATTAGCTTTAATTGCGCCAGGAATGGGAAAACGTTGGATTACCGATGTGATTGCGGATAACGACCCAAATGACGAAAGTTATTATCCATATATGAATGGACAATTTGTATTTAAAAATGCAGTCGTTCGTTTTAGTGAAGTGATTAATGAAGGTTTACAAGCGAATAATTTACAGGTTTCAGATATTAATATGTTGGTGCCGCATCAGGCGAATTTGAGAATTTCACAGTTTATTCAACAGAAATTTAAATTAGCGGATGACCAAGTGTATAACAACATTATGAAATACGGAAATACTACGGCGGCATCTATTCCAATTGCTTTAACGGAAGCTTGGGAACAAGGTAAAATTAAAAGTGGCGATTTAGTTGTTTTAGCAGCATTTGGTTCAGGTTTTACTTGGGGAAGTGTGATAATTCGTTGGTAAATGAAAGGTTTTTACAAAGATAAATTTCAATATACATTTGATAAGAATCAGGAAATGATTGCTTATTTGATTGAAAACGAATCTTTATTAAACGAAAAGATTCAGGTTTTAATTTCTCACATCTTAAATGCACATGAAATTTGGATGAAAAGAATTTTAAAAACACCAACAAAATATGGTGTTTGGCAGTTACATGATTATGCAGATATGGCAGAAATTGATGCTCAAAACTTTGAATTAACAAAACACATTTTAGCAGAAAAAGATTTGAATGAAAAAGTAGATTATAAAACTTCAACTGGAGAATCTTATACTAATGTTCTAAACGAATTGTTGTTTCATGTGGTAAATCATTCTTCTTATCACCGAGCACAAATTAATACGGAATTGAAAAATTTAGGGTTGAAACCTTTAATAACCGATTACGTTTTTTATAAAAGAACATAAAGAATAGACAATAAAAAAAAGCGTTCAGAAATTCTGAACGCTTTTTTTTATTTAAGATGGTTTTAAATCATACTTCGAAAATCGAAAATCGTACTTCGTAAATATTAAAACATTCCACCACTTTGTGTTTCTTGTTTATCTCTTTGTTTTCTTTGTAATTCTTTGTTTTTTCCAGCTCCAAAATTGTAGTTGAAACCAACATAGAACGTTCTGCTTTCCCAATGAAATTCTCCATCTTGACGGTAAGGAATACTTCCGTTAAATCCAAAATATTGTGTATTGAAAACGTCATTCAGTCTAGCAGAAATGGTTCCTTTTCCGCCTAAAACAGTATAGTTTCCGCCAAAATCCATTTTGTACATTGGTGTTCTTAAATATTGTAAACCTAAATCTCTACTTCTATACATTCCAAATAAATTGAAACGTAATTTTTTAGTTGCTGTGAATGTATTGTTGATTCTTGTGTTAAATGTAGTAACATCAACTTCCTTGTTTTCTGGAATGTTAGTGTTGATATTAGTTACTGTTCCACGAACCGTTTTGTGATATACATCTGCACTAGCATTTGTTGACCACCATTTGTTTATTTTTAAATTGGCATTTACTTCCGCACCTAACTGATTGTTGTCTTTAAAATTGTCAAAAGACAAAATGTTTTGATTTGCATTTAATGGGTTTGGATAAATAACTCTCGAAATTTCTGAATCAATTAATCTGTAAAAGATAGCCGAAGTAATTGAACCAATTTTTAATATTTTGGTGTGATTAATTTCAAATGAATTGGTAAACTGAGGTTCTAATTTCGGATTTCCTCTAGATTCCATTAAAGAAGTTGTCCATTCTCTAATTGGATTAATTTGCCCAATACTTGGTCTGTCAACTCTTCTTGTGTAATTTACATTAAATGTATTGTTGTCATCATATTTGTACGATAAATAAGCAGATGGATAAGCGGTGAAAATGTCATCTTCCACATTTGTTGCTTCATAATAATCTGGATTTCTTTCATCTTTTACAAATCTTGCATCTAAATTATATTGCTCCACTCTTACACCAACTTGTGCGCTAAATTTCCCCAAAGTCTTACTGTAATTCGTATAAACCGCATGAATATTTCTATTGAATGTAAACGGATTTGTGCTGTATGAACTTAAAGATTGATTGAAAAAATTGTTTTGTCCATCTTGAATTCTGCTTTCGTAACCAATTTCAATTTTTGTTTTATCGTTTATCGGATTCGTATAATCAATATTAAACTGAGCGTAGTTCGTTTTACTATCTAATTCATTTAATCTTGGTACATCGTTGTATTTAAAATTAGATGTAGTTTCATTTGAAGTTCTTGAAATATTCGATTGAAATTCAATTACTTCTCCTTTTTTCTTGAAATTGTGTTTGAAGTTGAAATCGTACGTTTGTGTTACGTTTCCACTATTGCTGTTGTCAAGTTGTAATTCATCAACATTTGAAGTATTGTCAGCATAATCAATAAGCGTTCTTGAATCTCCTTTACCATCAGATATATTCCAATTCGTAAAAAACGAAAAAGTATTATTGTCATTAATGTAATAATCGATACCTGCTTTAAATAAATGAGAAGTATTAATGTTTGCAAAATTAAAATCTTGTCGTGTTTGCATGTTTGGTCTGTCTGAATCAACAAATCCAAAATTTCTATTTTTTCCATGATTGAAACCATAGTTAGTATAGAAATTTACTTTTCCAACTTTGTAATTTAAGTTGATTGATTGATTCGTTTTTGGAGTGACACCAAATGTTACACCTGAAGTAATACTACCATTAAAACCTGTTTGTGAGTTTTTGTTTAAAATGATATTGATAATCCCACTATTTCCTTCTGGATTGTATTTTGAAGAAGGATTGGTAATTAATTCAACTTGCTTAATTGAAGCAGATGGAATTTGTTGTAATAATTGTCCAGCATCAATGTTTGTTGGTTTTCCGTCAATTAAAACTCTAACATTACTATTTCCACGTAAGCTTAATTCTTTAGTTTGTGGATCAATGCTTACTGTCGGAATGTTATTGAAAATTTCAGAAGCCGTAGTTCCAGAAGCAATTAAATCTTTACCAATTGTAATGACTTTTCTGTCGGCTTTTTGTTCAATTGTTGAACGTTCCTTAACAATAGAAACCGTTTCAATCATTTTTGGATCAGACTCTAAAGTAATATTTCCAAAATTAATTTCTTTATTTTCTTCAGATAAATCGATTGGCCTTGAAGCATCAACGTACCCAATAAAATTTACTTTTAATGTTAAGCTTTTTAATTCTAAGTTTTTTATCTCAAAACTTCCATCCTCTTTTGTAGAAATCGAAGCAACTGGTTTAGTTCCATCTAAAACGCTTACAGTTGAAAAACCAACTGGTTCATTTGTTGTTTTGTCGATAATTTTTCCAGAAACAACACCTGGTTTCGTTTCTTGTGCCATCATTCCAGTGGCGACAAATAGCATTACTATGCTAAAAATTTTAATTAATTTCATTAGATTTTCTTTTTGATTATTAACGTTGATTGATGATTTTAAAAACGGTGCAAAACTATTTAACTATTGTTTATTCTTTGTTAATTATTTCATAATAGTATTTGCAATTTTATAGTTAGACAAAAAATGCACATTTTTGTTACAAATCGACTTTTCAATTCGTTAAAAATTCTATCTTTGCACGCTATTAAAAAAACGATTATGTCTTTACAAGAAATTCTTTCCGCACCCATTCAAAATGCCGTTGAACAACTGTTTCAAGTTTCTATGGAACGAGTTGAATTTCAATCGACTAAAAAAGATTTTGAAGGTGATATCACTATGGTAGTTTTTCCATTGGTAAAACAGATTAAAGGAAATCCTGTAGAAATAGGGGCAAAAATCGGTGAATATTTAGTAGAAAATGTTGCTGAGGTTACTAAATTTAACGTGGTTGCAGGGTTTTTAAACCTTGTAATTTCGGATAAATACTACTTAGAATACTTTAATAGCATAAAAAATGAAGAGAAATTCGGTTTTGTAAATCCAACCGAAGGTGAAAAAGCGGTTATGGTAGAATATTCTTCTCCAAACACGAATAAGCCTCTGCATTTAGGTCACGTTAGAAATAATTTATTGGGTTATTCGGTTGCCGAAATCATAAAAGCATCAGGAAAAAAAGTATATAAAACACAAATTATCAACGACAGAGGAATTCATATTTGTAAATCGATGTTGGCTTGGCAAAAATTCGGAAACGGACAAACACCAGCTTCTACAGGTTTAAAAGGTGATAAATTGGTTGGTAATTTTTATGTAGAATTTGATAAAGCATATAAAGTTGAAATTGCGGCTTTAATGGCGCAAGGAAAAACAGAAGAAGAAGCCAAAAAACAAGCACCACTTATTTTAGAAGCACAACAAATGCTTTTAGATTGGGAAAACGGGAAACCAGAAGTAATTGAACTTTGGAAAACTATGAACCAATGGGTGTATGATGGTTTTTCTGTGACTTACAACAACTTAGGAGTTGATTTTGACAGCTACTATTATGAAAGTAACACGTATTTATTAGGAAAAGATGTAGTAGAAGACGGTTTAAACAGTGGTGTTTTCTTTAGAAAAGAGGATGGTTCGGTTTGGATTGATTTAACTGCTGATGGTTTAGACGAAAAAATTGTGTTGCGTTCAGATGGAACTTCGGTATACATGACGCAAGATATCGGAACGGCAATTCAACGTGTTAGAGATTTTTCTGATATCGGTGGAATGGTTTATACGGTTGGAAATGAGCAAGATTACCATTTTAAAGTCCTTTTCTTAATTCTGAAAAAATTAGGTTACGATTGGGCGAAACATTTATTCCATTTATCATACGGAATGGTAGAATTACCAACCGGGAAAATGAAATCTCGTGAGGGAACAGTTGTAGATGCTGATGATTTAATGTCAGAAATGACAACAACGGCGCAACAAATTTCTGAAGATTTAGGAAAATTAGATGGTTATTCTGAAGAAGAAAAAGCGAGTTTGTACAATACAATCGGTTTAGGTGCATTGAAATATTATATGTTAAAGGTTGATCCTAAAAAACAAATGATGTTCAATCCAGAAGAATCAGTAGATTTTAATGGAAATACTGGACCTTTTATTCAATATACTTACGCGCGTATTCAATCGATTTTAAGAAAAGCAACTTTCGATTATAGTAACGAAGCAACACTTGCTGAATTACACGAAAAAGAAAAAGAATTAATCAAGCAAGTACAATTATTCCCTGAAGTAATTCAAAGCGCAGCGGAAAATCATAGTCCAGCTTTAGTTGCGAATTACACATATGATTTGGTAAAAGAATTCAATTCGTTCTACCAAAACGTATCAATCTTAGGAGAAGACAATTTAGATAAAAAAATATTCAGAGTACAATTATCAAATTCGGTAAGTAACGTAATTAAAGATGCTTTCGGATTATTAGGAATTAGTGTTCCGGAACGTATGTAATCATATTTCAACATTCAAAATTCCAAGTTGAGTGTTCCAAGTTTAAAATGTTGAACAATGAATTTTGATTAACGAATTTTGAAATTATAAAACAATAAAAGTGAACCAAAACAAATCATATTTCTTTCAATCGTGGCTAATTGTCTTAATTGCAATTATTTCTTTTATTGGATTTAAATCGTTTTTACCAAAAAAGCTATTTCCAGATGCAACTGCGAACAGCAAAAATGTGGTGGTAGATAGTTTGATGTTGGAAGCGGTTGCCGAAGGCGGAAATCTTTCAGAAGAAGATACGTTGACCAACAAAACCATTTCGTTTGTTTCAAATCCACTTGGAATTAAATTTTCTAACGAGAAATTCGAACAATATAAAGGCTATCAATATTTAATTCCGTTTTTCGAAAAATTATACCAATTAGAAACCAACAAAAAAGGAAAAGCACGTATTGCTTATTTCGGCGATTCTATGACCGATGGTGATATGATTGTACAAGATGTTCGTACACAATTTCAAAGTATTTTTGGTGGAGAAGGTGTTGGTTTTGTAAATATCACATCTGAATCTGCAGGTTCAAGAGGTTCAATTGTTCATGAATTTTCTCAAAACTGGAAAGCCCAATCGTATTTAAAAACAAAAAGTCCATTGCGTTCATTTGGTGTAAATGGTTCGGTGTTTTTTGCAAAAGATACTGCCAATCCAACTTGGGTGAAATACAAAGCAGGAAGAAATCGTTTTTCAAGAACTTTAAATAATCCGACTTTATTTTACGGAAGTTCTAAAAATAAAAAAGCAAGTTTACGTCAAATCTTAGGAAAAGACACGATTTATAAAAAATTGAATACCAATTCCATGTTGAATGCGACGCAAGTGGCTGGTGATGTGAAAAACGTAAAGGTCAACTTCATGAATGCCGATTCTATTCCGTTTTATGGATTTAATTTCGATAATGGTAAAGGAATTCACGTAGATAATTTTTCTTCTCGTGGAAATTCTGGATTACCATTAGGGACTTTAAATGTGGATTTAATGAACGCGTTTCAACAAAAATTAGGGTACGATTTAATCATTCTTCAATTCGGAACAAACGTTTTAAATTATGGTTCGTTAAATTATTCTTGGTACGAAAGAAAAATGACTTCGGTTGTGAATCACGTAAAAGAATGTTTTCCTGGAGCCGCCATTCTAATTATCACAACTGCGGATAAATCAACCAAATACGACATGGAAATGAAATCCGATTCAGCTGTTTCACCTTTAGTTATGGCGCAAAAACGTTATGCGGTAAAATCAGAATCTGGTTTGGTAAATTTATACACACTTATGGGTGGCGATGGCTCGATGGTAAAATGGGTGGAAAATGTTCCAGTAAGAGCGAATAAAGATTACACGCATTTTAATCATAGAGGTGCGAAAGAAATTGCGCAACTAATTTATAAACAAATAGATACAGGATATCAAGAATATAAAAAATTACGTGCTTTGGCGAAGAAAAAAGCGAAACCAAAAGCGGTTGTAAAAGATTCTGTTCCTGTAATTAACGATACTTTAGATGAATAAGTTTTTATATATTTTACTTTTTTCTGTAATTGGTTTTTCTCAAACCGATTCGTTAAAAGTAGAAACAGATAGTGTAACCACTCCAATTGATACTACGAATTTTGAAGCGTTTGGTAATGTGATTTTAAATGAAAAAGCATTAGCGAATGTGTTCGAAAAATTATATCTTTTAGAAGAAAATCAAGATAGAAAAGTACGAATGGTTCATATTGGTGATTCGCACATTCAAGCCGATTTGTATACAGCGAAAATTCGTAAAAGAATGCAACAAGTTTTTGGAAATGCAGGTTTCGGATTCACTTTTCCATACAGTTTAGCAGGCACAAATAATAGTTCACCAATACGTTTTACCGGTTCTGGAGGATTTTCAGCTTCAAGGAATTTATATGCGGATGCTTCAAAACCAGTTGGTGTAAGCGGAATTTCTTTCGAACCAAAACAAAAAAGTTTCCATATTGATATGTTGGTGAAAGATGCACAATTCGATTTTACAAAATTGAAAGTCATTTCTCCAAAAAACGAAAATATTTTTAATGTAGCTTTTGCTAAAAAAGGGTATACCACTCAAGAAAAAGTAGCTGTAAAAACGCCTGCAACGAGTTCTCATAAAGTGAAACCAGGTGAAGTTTTAGGTGGAATTGCTGATAAGTACAACATCTCATTAAAACAATTGAAATCGGCTAACGGATTGACATCAGACAACATTCGCGACGGAAAAATTTTAAAAATCCCTGGCGGAAAATCGGTTACAACCTACAAAACGGTTTCTACAGTAAAATATGTTTACGAACCAATTGCTTTAGAAAATACGCCAATTTCTAATAATTATAGTTCTGCAACACCAATTGATAAAATCACAATTATTGGAAATGAAAACGTAAATGATTTTGCTTTAAATGGTTTGATTTTAGAAAACGAAAAGCCAGGAGTAACTTATAGCGCAATTGGAGTTAATGGTGCGAAAAGTAACGATTATAATAAATTTCCTTTGTTTTTTGAACAATTACCAGCTTTAGAAGCCGATTTATATGTGATTTCTTTAGGAACTAATGAAAGTTTCGACAAGCAAGATTTGGCTACTTATTTCGGGAATTTAAAAAAGATGATTGACGGAATTAAGCAAAAATGCCCAGAAGCATCAATTTTAGTCACGACTTCGCCGCCGTCGGTTTTACATAAAAAACATAAGAATATTTACATCGAAAAGTATGCTGAAAAAATTATCGAAATGGCACCAACTGAAAATTATGCCGTTTGGAATTTATTAGATGTTTTTGGTGGGAATAAAAATATAAATATGAATTCGAGAATGGGTTTAATGGCTCGAGATAAAGTCCATTATTCAAATGCAGGATATGAAAAACAAGGAGAATTGTTTTTCGATGCGTTTATTCAATCTTACGAATTATATAAATCTGAAAAATAAAGGCGCGTGTTACAAGAATGGTTTTATAAAAATATAGGCAAAATTACTCCAGAAGTAGTTGAAAAATGGTTCGTTTACAACGAAAAAGAACCGCTGCTTTTTAATACGGGCTTGTTTTTAGGTTTGTTTTTAGTCTTTTATTTTTGGTATATTTTACTAAGAAAAGCAGACACAATGCGTATGGTTTACGTGATTTTATTCTCACTGTTTTTCTATTACAAATCAAGTGGTGTTTACTTCTTATTGCTTTTAGGTTCGGCGGTTGTCGATTATAATTTAGGTAATTTAGTACATCGAACATCAAGTGTAATCAACAAAAAATTATATCTAACTTTTAGTGTAATTCTGAATTTAGGATTTTTAGGTTATTTCAAATACAGTAACTTTTTAGTTGATATTACCAATAATTTAACGGGTGGGAAAATGGCGTTTTTTGATGTGATTTTACCTGTCGGAATTTCATTTTACACGTTCCAATCGATTAGTTATATTATTGAAGTGTATCGAAAAGAAATTGAACCAACCAAACACTTTGTAGATTATTTGTTTTTCGTTTCGTTTTTTCCACAATTAGTGGCTGGACCGATTGTTAGAGCGAAAGATTTCTTACCACAAATTTATCAGAAATTAAATGTTACTCAAGATGACATCAATCGTGCTTTTCTATTAATTATTGGTGGATTAATTAAGAAAACAGTTATTTCAGATTATATTTCTTTGAATTTCGTTGATCGTGTTTTCGACTTACCAAATAGTTACACACCATTCGAAAATTTAATGGCTTCTTATGGGTATACAATTCAGATTTATTGTGATTTTTCAGGATATTCAGATATGGCAATTGGTGTGGCATTATTACTAGGTTTCAAATTACCAACGAATTTCCGAACACCGTATAAATCGACTTCCATTACAGATTTTTGGCGTCGTTGGCACATTTCGTTATCTACATGGTTGAAAGATTTCTTGTACATTTCAGTAGGAGGAAACCGTTACGGAACTTTCGCAGGGTTTCTATTCCCAGGATTGTTTTTTATGGGATTAATCCTTTGGGGAATTTCGTATTCTCAAACGAGTAATATTCCTTTAATTATTGCTATTGCTTCAACTTTAATATTCGCTTTCACGTTCTTGTTCTCAAAAGAAAAAGAAAAAACAATGTATACAAATGTCAACTTAATGACAACCATGTTGTTAGGTGGATTGTGGCATGGAGCTAGTTTACGATTTATAATTTGGGGTGCTTTGCACGGAATGGCTTTAGCAGTTCATAAAATATTTTTAGAATATTATCCACAATCAAAACGCAAAGTGTTTTTCTTAACACCATTTTTTAAATTTTTTGGAATTCTTGTGACGTTTCATTTTGTGGCTTTTTGCTGGATTTTCTTCCGAGCAAAAGATTTCGCTACAGCGTTACAAATCATTCAGAATATTGGTAAAGTAACTTTCGATTTCAATCAGTGGTTAACTATTGCACAAGGATATCAAAACGTATTCATCTTAATGTTTTTGGGTTATTTTTGGCATTACATTCCAGAAAAAGTGACCATTGCGATTCAGAATGTGTTTAAAGCGATGCCTTTAATTACTCGAGCAATTGTTTTAGGATTAATATTTTGGTTAGTTTTTGCAACGGCTTCGGCTGGACCACAACCTTTCATTTATTTCCAATTCTAATACGATGAAAAAGATGTTGTTTTCCAATTGGCATTTTATGCGTTATTTCAGAATTGCCATTGTGCTTTTCTGTTTTTACACGGCCTATGAGCAAAACCAATGGTTTTTTATTGCTTTTGGAATCTTCTTTTTGTTTCAAGCGATTTTCAATTTGGGCTGTAAACCAAATGGTTGTGATATACCATCAAAAAAACAAGAATAGAAAAATTAAGAAAATTTTATCATTTTGGTATTTAAAATTTTATATATTTGAATTCTCAATAAGAAATTTATAACTTTAATTTAAAAATAAATAACATGAAAAAAGTATTATCAATCGTTGCTTTAATGGCGTTTATGGTTTCTTCTGCTTCAGTAGTTGATTTCAAAGAAAAAGAAAAACCAAAAGCTAAAGCTAAAACTGAAAAAGCTTGTACTGACAAAAAAGATGCAAAAGCTTGTTCAACTACAGCTAAAAAATCTTGTTGTTCAAAAAAATAATAAGTTTTTAATAAACTAAGAAACCGTCCCGATTCATCGGGACGGTTTTTTTATTATCTAAAATTAAAATTTTGCAAGTGAGTCACTTTGTTACTTTGCAACTTTGCCTTATATTTGCAAATCATTAAAAAGCTCAATTATTATGTTTGATAATCTTACGGATAAGTTAGATAAAGCATTCCATATACTTAAAGGTCACGGAAAAATTACCGATGTAAATGTTGCCGATACTTTAAAAGAAGTGCGTCGTGCGTTGTTAGATGCCGATGTTAACTTTAAAATTGCTAAAGATTTTACTACTCGTGTAAAAGACAAAGCTATTGGTGAAAACGTATTAACGACATTACAGCCAGGTCAATTATTGGTGAAATTAGTTAAGGATGAATTGACGGAATTAATGGGTGGCGATGTTGCTGGTGTTAATTTATCAGGAAATCCTACTGTGATTTTGATGTCTGGTTTACAAGGTTCTGGTAAAACTACCTTTTCTGGGAAGTTAGCCAATTTCTTAAAAACGAAGAAAAATAAAAAACCTTTATTGGTTGCTTGTGATATTTATCGTCCTGCGGCAATTAACCAGTTGCACGTTGTTGGAGATCAAATTGGTGTGGAAGTCTATTCTGAACCAGAAAATAAAAATGCAGTTTCTATTGCTGAAAATGCAGTTAAGCACGCAAAAGCAAACGGTTTTAATGTTGTTATTATTGATACGGCGGGTCGTTTAGCTGTTGATGAAGAAATGATGAACGAAATTGCAAACGTTCATAAAGCCATTCAACCTCACGAAACATTATTCGTAGTTGACGCCATGACAGGTCAAGATGCTGTAAATACAGCGAAAGCCTTCAATGATAGATTAAACTTTGACGGAGTTATTCTTACGAAATTAGATGGTGATACTCGTGGTGGAGCTGCAATTTCGATTAAATCTGTTGTAAATAAACCTATAAAATTCATTGGTACTGGAGAAAAAATGGACGCAATTGATGTATTCTATCCTTCTCGTATGGCCGAAAGAATTTTAGGAATGGGTGATGTTGTGTCTTTAGTAGAAAGAGCACAAGAACAATATGACGAAGAAGAAGCAAGAAAAATCCAGAAAAAAATTGCGAAAAACGAATTCGGTTTTGATGATTTCTTAGCGCAAATTCAGCAAATTAAAAAAATGGGAAGCATGAAAGACCTTGTCGGAATGATTCCTGGAGCTGGAAAAGCTTTAAAAGACGTGGAAATTGAAGATGATGCTTTCAAACATGTGGAAGCTATTATTCAATCGATGACGCCAAAAGAAAGAAGTAAACCTGCTATTATTGACGTAAAAAGAAAAACGCGAATTGCAAAGGGTGCTGGAAGGAAAATTGAGGAAGTAAATCAATTAATGAAGCAGTTTGACCAAATGAGCAAAATGATGAAAATGATGCAAGGTGGCGGAGGAAAGAAACTGATGCAAATGATGGGTGGAAAAGGAATGCCTTCTATGCCTGGAATGAAATAAAAAATTTAAAGACGCGACTATTTGCGTCTTTTTTTATATAATTACAACAACTCACAATAGAAATAAAATGCAACTACTCGACGGAAAAAAAGTATCAGAAGAAATTAAAAATGAAATTGCTGCAGAAGTAGCAAAAATGAAAGCTAACGGTGAAAAAGTACCACATTTAGCTGCAATTATTGTAGGAAATGATGGAGCGAGTTTAACGTATGTAGGAAGTAAAGTAAAGGCTTGTGAACGAGTTGGTTTTGAATCGACCTTAATTAAAATGCCAAGTACAACTTCTGAAACAGAATTGCTTAAAAAAATTAAAGAACTGAATGAAGATTCAAACATTGATGGATTTATTGTGCAGTTACCTTTGCCTCCACAAATTGATACACAAGAGATTTTAATGGCTGTTTGTCCTTCGAAAGATGTAGACGGATTTCATCCTGAAAATTTCGGAAAAATGGCTTTAGATATGAGTACATTTATTCCAGCAACTCCTTTTGGAATTTTAGAATTATTAGAAAGATATAACGTTCAAACACAAGGAAAACACACTGTAGTTATTGGAAGAAGTCATATTGTGGGTCGTCCAATGAGTATTTTGATGGGAAGAAAAGGATTTCCTGGAAATTCAACAGTAACAGTAACACATACACATACTAAAAATATTACTCAAATTACATCACAAGCAGATATTATTATTTCAGCTCTTGGAGTTCCAAATTATTTAAAAGCAGAAATGATTAAAGATGATGCGGTAATTATTGATGTTGGTATTACTCGTGTTGCAGATGATTCAACAGAAAAAGGGTATAAAATTGTTGGTGATGTTGATTTTGAAAATGTTTCTAAAAAAGCATCATACATTACGCCAGTTCCAGGTGGAGTCGGACCAATGACAATTGCCATGTTGTTGAAAAATACTTTAATAGCAAGAGCAAATAAAAAGTAATAAAAAGTTAATCATAATTAAAGAGTCCTAATTTTAAATAATTGGGACTCTTTTTTGTTTAAATATGTAGGTTTAATGTTGTGTTGAAATATTAGGTTTTTCTTGTTCTTTTAGTATCATATACTTGTAAAAAGTAAAGTGCGATAACCCATAGAAAAAGATGACCATTTGATAAATAGCTTCACTTTTAATGTAAAATTTGTTGATAAAAAATGCTCCAATTTGGATGATAAAAAGTATAGAACTAATTAGAAGCCAATAGCCTTTCGAATCAAAATTATTGTTGTAATATATGATTGCAATTCCTCCTATAATAGATGTGATTAGTGCATTTATAACCCAAATAATTAAGGAATCTCCCAACGAATGTAAAACCAATTCAATAATATAAAGATATAATACAAAAAATGGTAACCAAGCTAAACTAATGGCCAAACGATTTTCTTTTGTAATTAAGGGTATTAAGATTATGAGTAAAAGAAATTTGTAACCAATTGAAGATAAGCTTCCAAGTATAAATAAATCTTGATCTCCAGTTGCGAATAAATATGAAGCTGCTTGATACAATAACAACGAAGAAATGTAAATGATATTTTTCTTCCCCGTAATTAAATATAGAATTATAAGTATAGGAATTCTGGAAAACCAAAAAATATTTTCAGCTGTTGTAAATTTATAAAAAGACGAAATGCTATAAAATGCTAAGTTTAAGAAGTAAACTAGTATAATTATATTAATGGTGTCTTTATTTTTTAGAAAAGCTTTAATCATTTAATTACCTAAGTTGTGTTTTTAAATTATTAATTCAAAAATGCTGTTTGTTTTTATAAAGGTAGTTTTTTTTTGAGAATTTAAAAACAGCTTTAATTTAAATAAAAAAAAATACCCCTAAATAGGGGTTAGCTAAATTAGGGGTATTTTATTTTTTAACTTTTTTATTTTGTTAAAGAAATTTTCTTTTTGTTTATAATAAAGTAAGCAAAAGCGATTCCTACAACTACTAACCAGATAATTTGACCATCAATTGGAGCCGGGATTGGGTCTGGATCTGCAGGAGGGTCAACAGGTTGAGCTGTTGCTAAGAAACTCATGAAAGTTATAAAAACTGACAAGTATGTTTTTAGTAGGTTATTTTTCATTTTATATTTGGATTATGAGGTTCTATTCATTGGTTAGCAAAAATATGAAAAAAAACGAAAAAAGAAAGTTTTATTTTGAAAACTAATAAAAAAAATACATTTATTCAAAATATAGCTTTTCAATATCTAAAATTTTAGTTAATATATCATCAATTAGTTGTTTAATTGTAATCATTTCATATTTTTGCTTGTTGCAAATAAAACCTAATAAAAACGATGAAATCGCTCATGAAAACAACTTTGCTTTTGAAGAGGCAAAACAAGAACAAGCGATACCATATGATCAAAAAAGAAAATAAATATTAACATATGAAATTACAAAACATTTTTTTAGCATTATTTTTAACTTTTTGCTTTAATTCATTTGCCCAAAATTCTAAAGAAGTACTTTTTACAATTAATGATAATCAGTATTTTACAGATGAGTTTAAAAGGATTTATCTAAAAAATTTAGATTTGGTAAAAGATGATTCTCAAAAAAATTTAGATCAATATTTAGATTTGTTTATTGGTTACAAATTAAAAGTAAATAAAGCCTATAAATTAGGATTGCAAAATAATTCGAAATATCAAAATGAGTTGAGTTCATATAGAAATCAGCTATCTAAAACCTATTTAAATGATTCTAAAGTTACCAATCAACTAATTGATGAAGCTTATAATAGAAGTTTAAAAGAAATTAAGGCGTCACATATTTTACTTTCGTTTGATGAAAATATTAAAGGTGCTGATACTTTAGCATTTTATAACAAAGCATTAGAATTAAAGAAAAGAATTGAAAAAGGAGAAAGTTTTGAATCTGTTGCCGTTGCAAATTCTCAAGATCCATCAGTAGCAGATAATAAAGGAAATTTAGGTTATTTTTCTGCTTTCAGAATGGTTTATCCGTTTGAATGTGCTGCATATAAAACAAAAATTGGACAAATTTCAAATCCAGTTAGAACACGTTTTGGTTATCATATTATAAAAGTAACTGACGTTAGAGACAACAAAGGTGAAGTAACTGTGGCGCATATTATGATTTTAAACCCTTCAGATGCACCAGAAGAAGCTAAAGCGAAATCCAAACAAACTATTGATGATATTTCTAAAAAAATTCAACAAGGTGAAAGTTTTGAAGCATTAGCTGGTCAGTTTTCTGAAGACAAATCTAGTGCGGTAAAAGGTGGTGTTTTGCAACGTTTTGGAACAGGTCAATTAAGTTCTGAAGCATTTGAAAGCGTAGCTTTTTCATTAGTAAACAAAGGCGATATTTCACAACCATTTGAATCTGGTTTTGGATGGCATATTGTGAAATTGATTGAAAAACATCCATTAAAATCATTAGCAGATTCTAAAGTTGATTTAGAAGCTAAAATTAAAAGAGACGAACGTTCAATTATTATTACTAACACTTTAGCAACTAAGTTAAAGTCTAAGTATAAAATGGAAACGAATAAAATTCAATATCAAAATCTTGAAAAAGTAGTAACTGATGCTGTTTACAGCCAAACTTGGGAATTTCCTAAAGAAAACAATCAGTTGAAAGGTGAAATTTTGGTAATTGATAAGAATAAAAAAGTAGAAACAAACTCTTTCGGAAGCTATATTTATTCTCAACAAAAAAATAAATTAACAACTAAACCAGTTAAAAATTTAGTTGCAGAATTATACGAATCTTGGAAAGGTGAACAATTAATTGCCTATTATAACGACAATTTAGAAAGTGAATTTCCGGAATTTAAAAACGTAATGGACGAATACAGAGATGGTTTATTATTGTTTGATTTAATGGAAAAAGAGATTTGGAATAAATCTAAAAGTGATACAATTGGATTGCAAAACTATTACGATTTAAACAAATCAAAATATAGTTGGAAAGAAAGATTTGATGTAGACATTTTGTCTTCAACGGATGTAAAAGTGATTGAGTCTGCTCAAAAAATGCTTAAAAAAGGAAAATCTATAGATTATATTAAAGCTAAGTTTAATAAAGACGATAAAGTGGCCATTATGGTAAAATCTGGTTTATTTGAAAAAAACTATGATATTTTAGATAAAATTCCAACAATCACTAAAGGGACAAATAATTTATATAAAGATGCAAATTATAGTTTTGTAGTAAATGTAAAAAACATTAAACCAGCAGAAACGAAAGCATTTGAAGATTGTAAAAGCAGAGTAATTAATGATTACCAACAATATTTAGAAACAACTTGGGTTGACGATTTGAAAAATGAATTTTCAGTAAAAGTAAATCAGAGCGTTTTTGAAAAAGCGAAAGAACAATTAAAATAATATTTCCATGAAAATATTCGGATGCGTATGTAGTTTGCTCTTATTGCTTTCTTGTGGTAAAGAAAATAATGAGAATAAAGCAGAAGCCATAGCTCGTGTTAACAACGAATATTTATATCCATCGGATTTAGAAAATTTAGTTCCTTCTGGTACGCCAAAAAAAGATAGTATTGCAATTGTAAAAGATTTTATTAATAGATGGGCAACGCAACAATTGCTCATGAATAATGCAAATAAAAACATTAGCAAAAGCAAGCAAATCGAATTAGACAAATTAATAAATCAATACAAAATAGATTTATATTCTAAGGCCTATTTGGAACAGTTAGTGATTACCAAAATTGATACAGTTATTACTAATGAAGAAATTGAAAAATATTACAACGCTAATAAAAACAATTTTAAAGCCAATAGCCCGTTAGTGAAGTTGAGATACATCAACTTAGTAAAAGGAAATAATAAATTAGCAAGTATAAGTGCTAAGTTTTCAAGTTTTAAATCAAAAGATAAAAAAGACTTAAAAAATTTAGCCATCCAGTTTAAAGATTACGCATTTAATGATAGTGTTTGGGTTGATATTGACCAAGTTTATGAAAGACTTTCTTTCGTAAATCAAGATAATATTGCAAAATTTATTGATGTAGGAATTTCTTATCAATATGCCGATTCTACATCAATTTGGTTAGTAAAAGTGAAAGATATGGTACAAAAAAATAATATTGTTCCGTTGTCATACATTTCGCCAACAATCAAACAAATAATTTTAAATAAAAGAAAAACAGATTTAATAAATAAAATTCAAACAGAAATAACAAATGATGCCATTAAAGACAATGATTTCGAAATATTCAAATAAAACAAGCATTTTAGCATTCGCATTTTTACTATTTTCGGTAGTAACTTTTGCGCAAAAGAAACAAAAGGTAGATGGTGTTGCAGCTGTTGTTGGTAATTATATTGTATTAGATTCTGATATTGATTTAATGTATATTGAATTAAAAACACAAGGTGTTGATGTAGAGAAAATTACTCGTTGTGAATTATTAGGAAAGCAATTAGAAGATAAATTATACGCTCATCAAGCCATTCAAGATAGTATTAAGGTTACTGATGAGGAAGTGAATACTTTTATGGATAGCCAAATAAATTCAATGGTGGAACAAATTGGTTCTAAAGAAAAAGTATATGAATATTTCAAGAAAAAAAACGAGCAAGATTTTAGAAGTTATTTTTTCGAAATCGTGAAAATGAACAAATTAACGCAGCAAATGCAACGTAAAATTGTTGATGATATTACAGTTACTCCTGATGAAGTAAAACAATTTTTTAATAAAATTCCAGCTGATGAAATCCCAACAATTGGTGCCGAAATTGAATTGTCGCAAATCGTTATTAAGCCTGTAGTTTCGAAAGAAGACAAACAAAAAGTTATTGATAAACTAAATGAAATTAGAAACGACGTTATTAATAATGGTGGAAGTTTTTATAGTAAAGCCGTAATTTATTCTGAAGATGAAGCGTCAATTTCAAATGGTGGATATTACAAAATCAATAAAAAAACCCAATTTGTAAAAGAGTTTAAGGATGTTGCATTTCGTTTAAATGAAGGTGAAATTTCTGAACCTTTTGAAACAGAATTTGGTTACCATATTATTTTTGTTGAAAAAATTATCGGTCAAGATATCGAATTACGTCATATTGTAATGAGTCCAAAAGTTTCTTCAAAAGCAACTAGCGAAGCTTTAGAAAAAATGGAAAGCATCAAAGCGAAAATTGAAAAAGGAGATATTACTTTTGAAGAAGCTGCCAAAGCATCATCTGACGATAAAGATACTAAAACAAACGGAGGGCTTATCTTAAACCCACGTACTTCAGAACCACGTTTCGAGATTTCAAAATTAGATCCAGCTTTATACAATCAAGTAAACGAATTAAAGCAAGGAGATATTTCTAAAATATTTTTAGACCAAGAAAGAAAAGGAACTAAATTCTTTAAAATTCTTAAAGTAAATAAGAAAACAGAAGAACATAAAGCAGATTATGGTACTGATTACTTGAAAATTAAAGAATTAGCACTTTCAGACAAACAATTCAAAGAAATTGTAAAGTGGAGAAGTGAAAATATTGAAAAAAATTATATTAAAGTAAGTAACGATTATAAAGATTGTGTTTTCGAAAGCAATTGGTTTAAAAAATAATTTAAATATAAAACAGACTCTTATCTTTTAAAAATATGTCAGACGTAGCAGCAATTGAAAAATTAGTACAAAAACAAAAGCAATTGAAACAAGAGATTGCTAAAGTTATCGTAGGCCAAGATGAAGTAGTCAATCAAATTGTATTGAGTGTTTTTTCTGGAGGTCATGCACTTTTAGTTGGTGTGCCAGGTTTAGCAAAAACCTTAATGGTAAATACTATTTCGCAAGCATTAGGTTTAAATTTCAAACGTATTCAATTTACACCAGATTTAATGCCGTCAGATATTTTAGGAAGTGAAATTTTAGATGAAACGCGTAATTTTAAATTTATAAAAGGACCAATTTTTTCTAATATTATTTTGGCAGATGAGATAAACAGAACGCCTCCAAAAACGCAAGCGGCTTTATTAGAAGCCATGCAGGAAAAATCGGTTACAGTTGCAGGACAAAGTTTTAAATTAGATTTACCGTTTTTTGTATTAGCGACTCAAAATCCAATTGAACAAGAAGGAACGTATCCTTTACCAGAAGCGCAATTAGACCGTTTTATGTTTGCGATAAATTTAGACTATCCAACATTTGATGAAGAAGTGCAAGTAGTAAAAAGCACTACTTCAGATATAAAAGTAGAAGTAAATCCGTTGTTTACAGCGGAAGAAATTATCGAATACCAAAACTTAATCAGAAAAATTCCAGTTACAGATAATGTAATTGAATATGCCGTAACTTTAGTTTCTAAAACACGTCCGAATAATCCATTAGCTACAGATTTTGTTAAAAATTATTTAGATTGGGGTGCAGGACCACGTGCTTCACAAAGTTTAATTTTAGCAGCCAAAACACAAGCTGCAATAAATGGAAAATTTTCTCCAGATATTGAAGATGTTCAAGCTGTTGCTTTCGGCATTTTGCGTCACAGAATTGTGAAAAACTACAAAGCAGATGCGGAAGGAATCTCTGAAGAAGACATTATTAGAAAATTATTTTAAGTAAATTTTTATATAAAATAGGAAAAGGTTTTGATTTTTATCAAAACCTTTTTTTTATGAAATAGTTTTTTAACGGCATTTTATTATTTTGATAATCATTTTTTTTAAATAAATAAATTAAAGTAGTTTTATAAGGGTTTAAATTGTTGTTGTTTAGTATAATTGTTTGATTTTAAACATTTTATGTGTTTTTGATTATTTTGTATATATTTGTTTCACCTACTAAACTAAACATAATGAAAAACAACTACCTACTATTATTACTAGTATTTACTGCATTATTTTCCAATGCACAAGAAAAAAAAACAATTCAAAAAAACTATAGACAAGCGGCTTACAAACATATGATGTATGATATGTCTGTCAATTTTTACACAGTATGTGATTCTGCAGAAACTTATTTCCGAACTATTGATAAAGATAAAAAAGGCTCGGGTTACAAACCATTTTTACGTTGGAAACATGATAATGAATCTAAATATTATCCTTCTGGAAATAGAATGATTGATCATTTTTTACCACATAAAGAATTTGAAAGATTAAAAAAGGAAAGTCAAAGTCAAAAAACTACTGCCAATACTTTAGATTGGACACTGGAAGGACCTGCCTTAATTGGTACTATAGCTGGACATTATGCGCCAGGTTTAGGAAGAATGGAATATGTTGAAGTGAATAGAAATAATGCACAACAAATTTATATGGGTTCGAGAAGTGGCGGATTGTGGCGAACTAACAACGAAGGAGGCTCTTGGATACATAATACAGATTTTTTACCCGGCTCTGGAGTGGATGCCATTGCAGCTAAACCAACCAATTTCAATTCTGTACTTATTAATGTTAGAATGGCCAATACAGGACATAGTTTCGGAATTTATCGTTCTAATGATGGTGGAGTCACTTTTCAACAAACTAATTTTAATCCCGCAACATTAGGTTTTGGTGGATTAGGCTCAAATTTTAAAATCAATATTATAAGATATCATCCAACTGTTGCAAATATGGTTTTTGTTGGAACAGATAGAGGTATTTTTAAATCTACTGATGATATGGCAACTTGGACAAGGTTAAACAATTCATGGGATGTAGAAGATATTGAATTTCATCCTACAAATTCAAGTATCATATATGTGTATGAAAATTATTATTGGGGAAGTAATAAAAATAAAATACACAAATCTGTAAATCAAGGAGTAAGTTATACTGCACTAGCTGATGTTCCAGGGAATTCAAATGCTGAAATTAACATTTCTGTATCACCAACTTGCCCGGAATGTATTTATCTGGTTTCGGATAATGGAATTTGGAATTCTACTGATACTGGAACAACATTTACCACTATTCAAAATCCGGCACCTGCAGGTGTAAGCCTTTGGTATGGTGTCCCGAATGATACTGATCCAACTAAAATTGTATGCGGTTATTTAGACATGTATAGAAGTTCAGATAGTGGCGCTACTTTTACTCAAGCCACTTGGTGGTCATTGGGAAGTGCACAGCATGGAGCAGGAAGTATGCAAACAAGATTTAATAATAGTCAAGTTTATGTACACGCAGACATGGATTATTTGACTTGTGTCAATGGAGTATTTTATGCATGTACTGATGGATTTTTAAGTAAATCTGCTGATAACGGTTTAACCTGGACAAGATTAAATGCAGATACTTGTTTGAGAGAAAATTATAATTTAGGAATATCGCAATCCAACAATGAAAGATTAATATGTGGTGCACAAGATAATGGAACTACAGTTAAAACTGAAAACGGTTGGATTGAATACTACGGAGCGGATGGAATGGAAGGATTAATACATCCGTTAAATGATGATTGGATGATTGGTAGTTTACAATACGGAGGCAGACAAAGATCTTTTGATGGTGGATTATCAGTTTCAGGATGCAGTCAGCCACAATCAGGTTCAGGAAATGCCGGGTGGGTTGCTCCAATTCTTTATGATACCAATAACCAAATGACTGTTTATGCATTTGGCTCGAATGTGTTTAGAAGCACTGAGTTTGGAAATAATTGGGTTACTTTAGCTGCGCCAGCTACTTTTGGAAATAGTACAATTGATCATGCTGCTATTGCATTTAATAATAGTAATAGAATTGTTGCGAGTAGTGATGAAAATATTGAAATGTCTAATGATGCAGGTGTTAGTTTTGCATCCATAAGAGGAACCTTACCAGCTTTAGGAATTTCAGATATTGCTTTTGATCCTAATAATGACAATAGAATTATTGTAACCTATTCCAATTGGCAAAATAACAATCAGAAAGTATTTATAACAAATGATGCAGGTGTAACTTGGCAAAATATAACTTATAATTTAGGAAATATGCCTGTTAGAACTGTTGTTATAGAAAATTCTTCTGACTCAACTATTTATTTAGGTACTGAAATAGGGGTTTATAAAAAAACGCTTTTAGCAACAACTTGGACAATGTATAATGCAAGTTTACCAAACGTAGCCGTTGAAGAATTAGAAATTAATTACGGCGCAAATACAATAAAAGCGGCTACTTGGGGAAGAGGTATTTGGGAAGCAAAACTGCAAGGAAAAGAAAATTACCCGGAAATTGTTAAAACCGACCTCACTTCACCAGTTACTTTTGATTCGCCTAAAACAGGTGTCGCACAATATGTAACATCAAATATAAATTATGACGGTACCATTTCAAATGCAAAGGTTACCTGGGCAATTAATAATCCTGTTTTTAATGGAACAAATGTCATTCCGATGTATTTGGTGACTGGAAATACATGGAAATCAAATGCACCAATTCCTGATTTTCCAGTAGGAACAAAAGTATATTTCAAAGTAATTGTTACTGGTTCTAATAGTGATACTTCAGAAACTTTTAAATTTATGTACGAAATAAAACCGTATGATTATTGTGTTGCTAGTGGTGAAAATGTAAATGGTAGTTTAAGAATTAATAGTTTTGTTTGTGCTAATCTTAATAATGTTACAAATACTTACAATGCCTACACGTATTATTCAAGCACACCTATTTTATTAAATAAAGGCAATACTTATGCTGCAACGGGTAATTTTAATACCACTTGGGGTAGTAATGATTTTCTAGTTTGGATTGATTATAATAACGATGGGGTATTTTCGCTTACTGAAAAAGTAGTTTCTGATCTTGATACGGGTAATCTTGGTACAGGGAATTTTACAGTTCCTTTTGATGCAGTGTCTGGAAATGTTAGAATGAGAGTTCGTTTAGGATATTGGGGCGATTATAGTAACGCTTGCGGAACCACACTTGGTGAAGTAGAAGATTATTTGGTTCAAATTAGTGATAATAGTGCGCCAAATTTAACCATGCAAAGCAATCCTAATTATTGTGTAAACACGCCATTTCAATTAACATATACTGGAAGTGCTGTTGATGAATTAAAATGGACCATTCAAAGAGGAACGGATGTGTATACTTTCTCAGGAACTCCAATAAATGTGAGTGGATTGCCAATGGGACAATATTCCATTGCATTATCAGGAAAAAAGAATGGGGTGTATTATACGCAATTATTAAATGCAATTTTTGAAATTAAAAGTACCACTTGGAATGGATCAGCTTGGTCAAATGGATTGCCAAATGACAGTGCTGTAGTGTTTACTGGGAATTACACCATATCTTCAGATATGAATGTATGTTCAGTATTGGTGTCTAATAATGCGGTAGTAACCATACAACAAGGCGCGAACTTGCAAGTTAATGGGCAAATTCAAGTAAATAATGGATCTACATTATTGGTTGAAAACAAAGCAGCTATTCTACAAACTAAAGATGTTACAAATATTGGAAATAGTATCGTGAAAAGTAATTCAGCTCCAATGGTGCGTTTGGATTATACAGCCTGGACTTCACCAGTAACGGGACAACAATTACAAGCTTTTTCTCCAAATACATTGGTAAATCGTTTCTATGAATATTTATATACTGGAACAACAACTGCTACAGCTTATCAAACTATTGTGCCAACTAATAATTTTAGTTTTGGAAAAGGATATATGATTCGTGCCTCAAACATATGGCCAACTTCAACCCCAACTGTTTTCAACGGACAATTTACAGGTGTGCCTAATAACGGACCGGTTACTCTTCCGATTGGAATTGGATACAATTTAGTTGGAAATCCATATCCATCTCCAATTAATGGAAATGCTGTGTTAACTGGAAATCCTTCTGTTGGAACATTATATTTTTGGACGCATAACGTACCTCAAAATGGTGCATATGTGGCGCAATCAAATTATGCTTCGTATACTACTTTAGGTGGAACGGCTGCCGTTGCTGGAGGAACTATTCCTAATGGGAAAATAGGCGTTGGACAAGGATTTTTCGTGAGAACTACAACAGGTGGAAATTTCACTTTAAACAATTCTGTTAGAAGAAAAGCTGAAAGCGATACACAATTTTTCAAAAACAATACTGATTTAGAAGTAAACAGATTTTGGTTAAATCTAACTTCTGATGCGATGCCTTTCAATCAAATTTTAATTGGATACACAGAAAATTCTTCATTGAATTTCGACCAAAATATCGATGGTAAAATTTTAGAGACAAATAAAACAAATCTGTATTCAGTTTTAAATAACGAAGCACTTGTGATTCAAGGAAGAGGAAGTTTCAATTCTAATGATGAAGTTGCAATTGGTTTTAATGTTTTAGAAAGTGGAAATTATATCGTTTCTATTCCTCAAAAAGAAGGAGTTTTCAACTCAACTGGAATCTATTTAAAAGATACAACTACAGGAACGGTTCAGAGTTTACAAGATCCAGTTACAATAAGTTTATTAGCAGGGACTTATAATGACAGATTTAAAATCGTTTATAATGAGTTACTATCAACTGAAGATATAACTAGTAATTTTGAAATTGATTTATTTCCAAATCCAATTAAAAATGGAGAAAAACTGAATTTAACTAATATCAAGGAAAATTATACCATTTCATTATATGATGTTACAGGAAAACTAGTTTTTGAAAAAGAATGTAACACATCACAAATAGCATTACCTAATTTAAATCAAGGTACGTACTTAGTTAAAATTAATACTGAAACTAAAGTATGGAACGAAAAGTTAATTGTTAAGTAAATTTTTTTAGTTATTTTTAAAAGACTCTATAAATTTATTTTTATAGAGTTTTTTTTATAATCCATTTTAAGATGCTTACATTTGAGAAATAAAAGCGTCAAATGAAAAAAATATTCATCCTATTCCTAGTTTTTGGTTGTTCCTTTCAGCAACCTGAAGAAAAATTGCATACTGTGGTTGGTAAAACAACCTATCCGTTTTGGCTTCAAATTCCAAAAGCTATAAGTAAAGATGAAAAGCCTCCGATTTTAATATTCCTTCACGGGAAAAGTCTTTCTGGTACTGATTTGAATAGAGTGAGACGTTACGGCGTGTTACGCGCCATGGACAAAGGCCGAAAAATAAATGCCATTGTCATTGCACCACAAATTGCTTCAGGAAACTGGAATCCAGATAAAGTATTAGAAGTGTTAACATATGTTCAAAAAACCTATCAAACAGACATGAAACGTGTCTATGTTTGCGGAATGAGTTTAGGTGGTTACGGAACCATGCATTTTGTGGGTAAATATCCAGATAGAGTCACGGCAGCTGTGGCAATTTGCGGCGGCGGAAATGTTTCTGATGGCTGTAATTTATCTAAAGTTCCTATGTGGATTCAACACGGTGATAAAGATTATATTGTAAAAATGTCTGAATCGCAAAAAGTATATAATGCAATTAAAAAATGCAATCCAAATGCAGATGTTACTTTTACGGTTATTAAAGGTGGAAACCACGGAAGTGTGGAAAATTTATTCCATCAAAACGCCATGTACGATTGGATGTTTAAATATGTGAAGTAATTTTTTTACTAAATAAAAATCCAACAGTATTAAATTTCCGTAAATAATTTTAGGAAAGCACTCTATTAAGTCGCTTGTTTCAAAATTTTTAACCCCAATGGAAATAATAATGACAACCCTAATTGTAGTTTCAACTTATTTATATGTTAAAAACTGGTATTTAGACAAGCAAATTAAAAGCTTGGTTAAGTAAAAAAATTATCAATTTATTAAAATTTATTAGCCTTTTTTTCGAAATTCGTAGTTTAAAATCTTTAAATTAAGAATTCCTAAAGAAAGGCTTCTTTTTTGTGCTATTTTTGAATTTAATTCAGTAAAATAGAATAATTACAAATAATAATTTTATGAATATCGTTTTTTATTATAAATTTTTTAATTTCAAAAGAATTAGCTAGATTTGTGCAACTTTTGAAAAATAGGACAATCAAATTAATAAATTTATAGAATAACTTTTGATATGGAAATGAATATTTATAACGAATACATCAAAGAAATTGAAGAGCGTAAAGGTCAAGGTTTACACCCAAAACCAATCGATGGAGCAGAATTACTAATCGAAATTATTGCTCAAATTAAAGATGTAAATAATCCAAATAGAGAAGATTCTCTTCAGTTTTTTATTTACAATACATTACCTGGAACTACTCCGGCTGCAACTGAAAAAGCAAAATTTTTAAAGGAAATTATTCTTGGAGAATCAGTAGTAAATGAAATTACACCTGAATTCGCTTTCGAATTGTTATCACATATGAAAGGTGGTCCTTCAATTGGAGTATTGCTTGATTTGGCTTTAGGAAATGATGTTGCTATCGCTACAGCAGCTGCAAAAGTTCTTAAAACACAAGTGTATCTTTACGATGCAGATGCAGATCGTTTAAAAGTAGCTTTCGAAAATGGAAATGAAATTGCTAAAGATATTTTGGAAAGTTATGCTAAAGCAGAATTTTTCACAAAACTTCCAGAAGTAGCTGAAGAAATTAAAGTGGTAACTTTCATCGCAGGTGAAGGAGATATTTCAACAGATTTGCTTTCTCCAGGTAACCAAGCACACTCACGTTCAGACCGTGAATTGCACGGTAAATGTATGATTACGCCTCAAGCTCAAGATGAAATCAAAGCTTTACAAGCACAACATCCAGATAAAAGTGTAATGTTAATTGCTGAAAGAGGTACGATGGGTGTAGGTTCATCTCGTATGTCAGGTGTAAATAACGTAGCGCTTTGGACAGGTAAACAAGCAAGTCCATACGTGCCATTCGTAAACTTTATGCCAATCGTTGCAGGAACAAACGGAATTTCTCCAATTTTCCTAACAACTGTAGATGTAACTGGTGGTATCGGTTTAGATTTGAAAAACTGGGTAAAAAAGACTGACGCTAACGGAGATGTTGTTCGTAATGAAAGTGGTGATCCAGTTTTAGAAGAAACATATTCTGTTGCAACAGGTACAGTTTTGACAATCAATACAAAATCAAAAAAATTATATAACGGAAACGAAGAATTAATTGACATTTCTAAAGCATTCACGCCTCAGAAAATGGAATTCATCAAAGCTGGTGGTTCATATGCAATTGTTTTCGGTAAAAAAATTCAAACTTTTGCTGCTAAAACTTTAGGAATTGAAGCGCCTCTAGTTTATGCTCCTTCAAAAGAAGTTTCAATTGAAGGACAAGGTTTAACAGCTGTTGAAAAAATCTTCAATAGAAATTCTGTAGGAACTATTTCTAAAAAAGCATTACATGCTGGTTCTGATGTTCGTGTAGAAGTTAACATTGTTGGTTCTCAAGATACAACAGGATTAATGACGGCTCAGGAATTAGAATCTATGGCTGCTACAGTTATTTCGCCAATCGTTGATGGAGCTTACCAATCGGGTTGTCATACTGCTTCCGTTTGGGATAAAAAAGCGCAAGCAAATATTCCTAAATTGATGAAATTTATGAATGATTTTGGATTAATCACAGCTCGTGACCCGAAAGGAGTTTATCATGCAATGACGGATGTAATTCACAAAGTGCTTAACGATATTACAATTGACGAATGGGCTATCATTATTGGTGGAGATTCTCATACAAGAATGTCGAAAGGTGTAGCGTTCGGTGCCGATTCTGGTACAGTTGCATTAGCTTTAGCGACTGGAGAAGCTTCAATGCCAATTCCAGAATCTGTAAAAGTAACTTTCAAAGGTGAAATGGCTAGTTATATGGATTTCCGTGATGTGGTTCATGCCACTCAAGCGCAAATGTTACACAAATTTGGTGGAGAAAATGTTTTCCAAGGAAGAATTATTGAAGTGCATTTAGGAACACTTACTGCTGATCAAGCCTTTACATTTACTGACTGGACGGCTGAAATGAAAGCGAAAGCTTCTATTTGTATTTCTGAAGATGATACGTTAATCGAATCTTTAGAAATCGCGAAAGGAAGAATCCAAATCATGATTGATAAAGGAATGGATAACAAAACACAAGTTCTTCAAGGATTAATCAATAAAGCAAACAAGAGAATTGCGGAAATTAAATCGGGTGATAAACCAGCTTTAACTCCAGATGCAAATGCGAAATATTACGCTGAGGTTGAGGTAGATTTAGATCTAATTTCAGAACCAATGATTGCTGATCCAGATGTAAATAATAAAGATGTTTCTAAACGATACACGCACGATACAATTCGTCCACTTTCTTTTTACGGTGGTGATAAAAAAGTAGATTTAGGATTTATCGGTTCTTGTATGGTTCACAAAGGAGATATGAAAATCTTAGCTCAAATGCTTAAAAACGTAGAAGAGCAAAATGGTGAAGTTAAATTTAACGCACCGCTAGTAGTTGCTCCTCCAACATATAACATCGTTGATGAATTAAAAGCAGAAGGTGATTGGGAAGTTTTACAAAGATATTCTGGTTTCGAATTTGACGATAACGCTCCAAAAGGTGCAGCACGTACGGAATACGAAAACATGTTATACTTAGAACGCCCAGGATGTAACTTATGTATGGGTAACCAAGAAAAAGCTTCTAAAGGAGATACTGTTATGGCAACTTCAACACGTCTTTTTCAAGGAAGAGTTGTGGAAGATACAGAAGGTAAAAAAGGAGAATCATTGCTTTCTTCTACGCCAGTTGTAGTATTGTCAACTATCTTAGGTAGAACACCAACAATTGAAGAATATAAAGTGGCTGTAAAAGGTATTAACTTAACTAAGTTTGCACCGTCACATAAACTTTTAGTAAACTAATTAATTGATTTACTGAAACATAATTCAAAAGCCCGAGTCATAAACTCGGGCTTTTTCTTTTATCAGAACTATAATTTTTGTAATTTGGTAAGTTCAAAACTGAATAATACTATAAAAAATAAATCTTATGGCATTCGATATTAAAATGATTGAAAAAGTGTACGCAAATATGGCAGCACGTGTAGATAAAGCACGTGAATTAGTCGGTCGTCCACTAACATTAACTGAAAAGATTTTGTATTCCCACTTATGGGAAAAAACGCCTACTGCCACTTTTAAAAGAGGTGCGGATTATGTAGACTTCGCTCCAGATAGAGTCGCGTGTCAGGATGCAACAGCGCAAATGGCATTATTGCAATTTATGCACGCGGGTAAAAAAACAGTTGCGGTTCCTACAACAGTGCACTGTGATCACTTAATTCAAGCAAAAGAAGGTGCAGCTACCGATTTAGCTTTCGCGAATAAACAATCTAAAGAAGTTTTCGATTTCCTTTCATCGGTTTCTAATAAATACGGAATTGGTTTCTGGAAACCAGGTTCTGGAATTATTCATCAAATCGTTTTAGAAAATTACGCTTTTCCTGGTGGAATGATGATTGGTACCGATTCTCACACGGTAAATGCTGGTGGTTTAGGTATGTTAGCAATCGGAGTTGGTGGCGCTGACGCGGTAGATGTGATGTCTGGAATGTCTTGGGAATTGAAATTTCCAAAATTAATTGGCGTGAAATTAACGGGTAAATTAAATGGTTGGACATCATCAAAAGACGTTATCTTAAAAGTTGCCGATATCTTAACGGTAAAAGGTGGAACTGGTGCTATTTTAGAGTATTTTGGAGAAGGAGCAACGTCAATGTCTTGTACTGGAAAAGGTACGATTTGTAATATGGGAGCAGAAATTGGAGCAACCACTTCTACTTTTGGTTACGATGATTCGATGAGAAGATATTTAGCAGCAACCGATCGTCAAGATGTGGTAAATGCTGCAGATAAAGTTGCTGATTACTTAACAGCTGATGCTGAAGTGTATGCCAATCCAGAACAATATTTTGATCAATTAATTGAAATTAACCTATCAGAATTAGAACCACATATTAACGGACCATTCACACCAGATAGAGGAACACCAGTTTCTAAAATGAAAGCGGAAGCCGCTGCAAATGGTTGGCCCATAAAAGTAGAATGGGGTTTAATTGGTTCGTGTACGAATTCTTCTTACGAAGATATGTCGAGAGCTGCGTCAATTGTTGAACAAGCTGTCGCGCATGGAATTTCGCCAAAAGCAGAATTCGGAATCAATCCAGGTTCGGAACAAATTAGATATACAATTGAAAGAGACGGAATTATCGCCACTTTCGAAAAAATGGGAACTAAAGTCTTTACTAACGCTTGCGGACCTTGTATCGGACAATGGGATAGAGCAGGAGCAGACAAACAAGAGAAAAATACCATTATTCACTCTTTTAATCGTAATTTTTCTAAAAGAGCTGATGGTAACCCAAATACACACGCTTTCGTAACTTCTCCAGAAATGGTAGCAGCGATTGCCATTTCTGGAAGATTAGATTTTAATCCATTAACAGACACCTTATTGAGTGATAGTGGTATGGAAATAAAATTAAACCCTCCAAAAGGTGACGAATTACCCACCAAAGGTTTCGATGTAGAAGATGCAGGTTTTCAAGCGCCAGCTGAAGATGGTTCTTCAGTTGAGGTTGTGGTTTCTCCAACTTCAGATAGGTTACAATTATTAGCGCCATTTGCGCCTTGGAATAGTAAAAATATTTCAGGTGCGAAGTTGTTAATTAAAGCATTCGGAAAATGTACAACAGATCATATTTCTATGGCCGGACCATGGTTACGTTTCCGTGGACATTTAGATAATATTTCAAACAATATGTTAATTGGTGCAGAAAATGCTTTCAATGGTAAAACCAATTCGGTTAAAAATCAATTAACAGGTGAATATGCGGAAGTTCCTGCGGTAGCAAGAGCGTACAAAGCGGCTGGAATTCCTTCAGTTGTTGTTGGAGATCACAATTATGGAGAAGGTTCTTCTCGGGAACATGCTGCGATGGAACCACGTTTTTTAGGTGTTGTGGCAGTTTTAGTGAAATCGTTTGCTCGTATTCACGAAACCAATTTGAAAAAACAAGGAATGCTAGGATTAACTTTTGCGAACGAAGCAGATTACGATAAAATTAAAGAAGACGATACTATCAATTTCTTAGATTTAACAGAATTTGCTCCAGGTAAACCCTTATCATTAGAGTTTGTCCACGCAGATGGTACAAAAGATATTATTTTAGCGAATCACACCTATAACGAAAGTCAAATTGGTTGGTTTGTTGCAGGTTCTGCTTTAAATTTAATTGCTGCTGGAAAAGCTTAATTAGGTTTTAGATAAAAACAAAAAACTCCAAGTGAAAGCTTGGAGTTTTTTGTTGGGATAATTTATTCATAACTAAATGAAATTGGATTATTGTGGTCTATTTTTAAAAGTTTTTTATCAATAAAAAATTGAATCCACTCTTTAGCTCGGTCATCAGAACTACATCCATAAGTGCCGTTTGAGTTACATAATTTTTTCGGGTAACCTAATGTTGTCTTGTGTTTTAATTCAAGCAATTTTATTAAAGAGTATACTTCATTGTCTCTTTTTCCACCACCACCTCCAACAAAAGCAGTAACAATATTAAATTTCAATATTTCGTATATTTTGTCGTAATTTAATGATTTGTCATTATTTAAATAGTTTATTTCTGCCAAGTTTAAATAATAAGAATACAAATCATATTCAGAAAGAGTATTGTATTTGCTTAAAAATTCATCTCTATTTTCTTTTACTGTGAAATCATTTAGCATAAACAAACCAAAATCGTCTTCTATAAATGAATATTTGTTTTTCCAGGTTGTTTTAAATTCTATGTTTTCAATCAATTTTAGAGCTTCACCAATTTGATTAAATGAAATTTTAGAAAGTATTGAAATAACAGCATCTTCATAATCTTCAGTATTATCATTTGTTATTTTTGTAAATTCTTTTTGTAAATTTTTAATAATAAAATCTTTGTTTCCGTCAAATTCTTTTTTAACAATATTTGGCCTTTCAAGTTGTGTTAAACAAATTTTTCTTATTTTCTCAATCTGTTGATTTATTTCTAAATCATATTTGTTTAATGAATCTAATTTGTAAATTATTGAACTATTTGAATTCTGAAATTTCTTCAAATAGTTATTGCAAATACCAATTATTCCTAATCTATCATAAAGAAATGATTTTTTGATGTAAAGTTCCAGATCAATATTATTTTCTAATAATTTATTCCAGTTTTTCGAATAAAAAACGTCTAAAATTCTACCTGCAGAAAAAGTTAATTGAAATGATTTTTCATTTAATAAAGAATAGTATTCAAAAGCAGTTATCTCATTTAATTTTAAATTTTCAATTAAAAAATTTTCTAATTTTCTTCTTTCATTAAAGGATAGATTTGATTCTAAAAGTTTGAAGTTTTTCTTAAGATTTTCTGAACCTTCATAATCAATATTATTCTTTTTACAATAATCAGTTAATATTATCAACTGTTTTAAAAATCTATAAGGGAAAGTAGGTAATGCATAATTAGTTTTAATATTCGATTTTTCGAATTGATTAGCAATTGTGTTTACTTTTTTTATGTCACAATTTGTCAATTGTTTAAAGGCATCTTTTGCTATTGAATCATTTGTATTTGAAAGTTGTTCAAAAAGTTTTTCCTCTTTATCTAATTGCTTTGTTGAAAAATTTTGATTTTCAAAGATTGATTTTTCGGAATTCCATTTATAGTTTTTATAATTATTAGTAAAATAAATAAGTAAATTTAAACTTGTTTCAGGATAAAATTCTTTTTCTAAGAACCAAGTTAATTTGTGATTTTTGTCTTCTATTGAAATTTCAGTATTTGTTAATAATCTAATTAAATCAATAAAATTTTCTTTCTCGGTATATTTGTCGAATCTATATCTTTCTTTGTATAATTCAGATGAAATTAATAAAAGTGATTTAGGATTTTTTTCTTTTATTAATTTGTCGATATTGTTTGTTTTTACCCATTCTTCATTAAGAAGTAAGCTTAACTTTTGCTTAACTTCTTGTTTTTTGTTTTCAGAAATTTCTCTAATATCAAAACTAGCAATTCTTCCTTCAAGTGGAGTTATTAAAAATGCATTGGCATATTCAGAGAATGAAATTTTATTAATATTTTGATTTAAAAAAGATAGAAATTCTTTTTTTGAAGTTTTATCAGTGATTAAGATTTCGCTTTCAATAAAAATGCAATTTTCATTTACAATTCTTTTAGCAACAACGGATTCGGTTGTGTTTATTATATGATGGCCTAAAAATTCAGTTAATTCTTTATTACTATCAAAATATGAAGCAACTTCAAGTAGTGCTTTTTTTTCACCAAGCATTAGTTTTTTTTCTAAATTATAAAGTTCGCTTTTTTCTTGAGCTGATAGATTTGTATTTATAAAAAATCCAAAAATGAATATAAATATGATTTTCATAATATTAATTTAGAATAAACTCTACTTCCTCTTCTCCTTCATTACAATCCGAATCAACCAAAACAAATGCAATGCTACAATTGGTGATACAATTAGTAATTGCACTTTGCTCACAATATATGCTAAGTAAATCAGTGTGAAAGCAATACAAATTTGTCCCAATAAAATGATTTTTGGAGTTTGGTTTTTCCAATAGAAATAAGTAAAAACCAATAATAATGGGTTAAATAATAAGATATTGTAATTCCATAAAATCTCTTCATGTAGCGAATAGAATCCTACCAAAAAGAAGAATAAACCTAATAAACCTGCGAAAATGAAATAGGTAATTTGAATGCCTTTTTTGTTTAACAAAATCAAAATTACAATCGCCGCCAGTAAAGAATAAATAGAATTTATCCAAGAAAACGGAGTGGTGACAGTTTCTTCGTTTAAAACTTTGGTTGGTTGTGCGATTTTTTGTCCGTTTTGAGTGGCAGTTTCCAAAACTTTCTCCAATTCTAAAGGTAAAAATAGGCGAGTAGCAGGTTGGTCAACTTTCGCACCAAAAATTACTTGAATCCCTAATTTCATATAAAAATCCGACATATATGGATACAAAATATGTCTATAACTTTGTTCAGATTTAGTTTGTTTCAACACTTCCGAGCCTAATATTTTATTGATTTTATCGACAACCATAGTCGTACAATTTTTATCAATAAATTTATAGGTATAAAAACGTTCATCGGAAGTCAAGCTGTTGTTGAGTTCGTTTAAAAGTTGTTGTTTTTGCGGTTTTGTTAAATTCAATTCTTGTTCTACAATACTTCTGCCGTCTAATTTGTAATTGTATTCAAAATCGTAGTAATTATCGCTAGTCACAAAATATTGCAAATCACCTTTTACGAATTTCATCATAAAATTCGGTGTGCTAAAATCGAACGCACCATAATTATAAACTATATCTACTTGGTTGACTAAATCCGTAATTCGAATTCCAGTATGACCATACATTGCGTAAGAAACTGGCGCCGTGCCGCAAGTTAAAATACTCACTTTGGCATTGTCAGATAAAGTAACGCTTTGCGAAAAACTAAGAATGGGAAGTAATAAGAAAAGTATTTTTTTTAGCATAATAGGTACGCAGATTTTGCGGATTTAACTGATTTGCACTGATTTTTTTATTTTTTTGCACGCGGATTATAATGATTAAAAGGATTTACGTGGACTTTTTTGATTCTTTTCAATCCTTTCAACCTGCGTGAAATAATATTAAACTGAACACTAAATTCTTGAAAATTATCTTCTAAAAATACCTAAATCTACTTTTAATGAAAACACATTCGAATATAGTGCCGCACTTTGATTTCCTAAATCGGTTAAAGCATAATCCACTTGAATGCCTTTGTATTTGAATCCTAAACCAATATTCGGTTGAAAACTCACTTTACTTGTATTGTCTATTTGTGTAATTTGTTGAAAATTCCCAACTCCAGCACGTAAGAAAGCCAAATCGATATAACCGAATTCGAAACCAACCGCTGGATTAATACTTACCAAACTTGTTGAAATAATATCATTAGTTTGTGCAAATTCCATATTCAAATTTGCTGCCGTTGTTAAAGTGTAATCGTAATGAAATTCGAATTTTTTCGAGATTCCAAATTGTGCTTTTGGTAAGGTAATTTCGCTTGTTTCAGGTAATTCCTGATTTTCACCTGGAACGGCATTTTTAATTTTTTCGTATTCTTCTTCGTTAATTGTCCAAGTGTTGTAAGTTGTAGTAATATCGCGTAACATCAAACCGAATTTCCAATCATTTTTGTTTTGAAATTGTAATCCTAAATCGAATCCAAATCCCCAAGAAGAAGCAAAATCTCCAATAATTCTTCGTATTACTTTCGCATTCACACCATAATTGAAACCTTCTAAAGGTAATTTTCTGGCATAAGAAAAAGTCACGCCATAATCTGCAGTTGAAAAAAGAGAAATTCTGTTATAATCGATATTTCCTTCACTGTCAATTAATTGCGTCGTATTTAAAATGTCATCAACTCCAAAACGAATTAGGGAAATTCCCCAAGCACTTCTGTCGTCAATAGGCATAGCAAAACCCGCATAATCATATTGGGCAATATTGGCAAAATAATTTGCGTGCATTAAAGCAATTTGCTTGTCTTCCAGTTGTAAAATTCCGGCCGGATTCCAATATCCAGAATTCACATCAGCAGTTTGTGCGGTTA
>JAZKHI010000046.1:0-25934 GCA_040385445.1 Bacteroidota bacterium
TGGCAGAAAAAGTAATGGCGGTTTTAAATTCTGTTGATATTAACGGAAGAAAAATCAACGTTGAAATTTCTAAAAACGAAGGCGGAAGAAGTTCTGGAAGAAGAGACCATAACGGAAGAAGTGGTGGCGGAAGATCAGGCGGAAGCGGATTCTCAGGAAGACGTGAAGGCGGAAATTCTGGTGGTGGATACAGAGGAAATCGTGATGGAGGAAACCGTGAAGGTGGAAATTCTGGCGGTGGATACAGAGGAAACAGAGATGGTGGAAATCGCGAAGGTGGTTTCAACCGTGAAGGTGGAAACAGAGAAGGTGGAAGTGGTTTCAGACCAAGAACAACATCTGGTGGAAGCAGCGATAGAAGATCATCATCATCTGATTCTCGCGATAGCGGAAGAAGAGGTGAAGGTCGTTCTTCAGAAGGTCGTTCAACAGAAAGAAGAAGTTCTGGCTTTGATAGCGCAAAAAGAACGCCAAGAAGATCAAATGACTAATTTTTTAGTTTAAATATATTAATCCCGATTCGTTTATTCGTTTCGGGATTTTTTTATTCCCGTCATTGCTTCTCCCGATAGTTATCGCGAGAAGCAATCTCACACAAACTAAACCCAAACTTGTCATCCTGAAAGGATCTCTTATTTTTTGTTTTTAAAACTGCCGTGAATTATATTGCGTGAGATCCTTAAAGGGTGACAAACGTTGTGTTGTTTTTTTTGCCACGAATTTTCGAATCTAAAAAAAATCAGTAAAATCGATTCCAATCCGCGTCATCTGCGTGCCAATTACTCGCAAAGTAACCACAAACTTTCTGATAATCTTATGTTAACAATATTCATCATTAAAAATTAAATCTTATTTTTGTTGAAATATTTTTAATCCCAATGAAAAAAATAATTCACATCTGTTTTTTATTATTTACCGCTGTTGTTTTTTCACAACAAGATTCGTTGCAACTAAAAGTGAAAGGGAAAATTGCAGATATAAAAACAAATGCTTCAATTGCGAGAGTTACTATTTTAAATAAAAATAATTCATCTGTAGTTTTAGCTTCAGAAAACGGAGAGTTTGAAATTTCTGCAAATGTGAATGACAAATTGTTGTTTTCTCATTTAGGTTATAATTATGTTGAGGTAGAAGTCAACCAAAAATGGCTTTCAGGTAATAAAACAATCTTATTAAGTGAGAAAGTAAATGAAATTGAAACGGTAGTTGTAACTAGTTATACTTTAACTGGTTATTTAGTAATTGATACCAAATTAATACCAGTTAACGAAAATTACCGATATAATATTGCAGGTTTAAATTTAGGTTACGAACCAGGAATGAAAGCTAAAAATGCCACTGAAAATTTAATGAAAGCTTTATCAAATCCAGTAGATTTGGTGTATTCATTGTTTAATTCAAAAGAAAAAGATTTGAAGAAAATAATGGATTTAAAAAAAGACGCCAACTTTGCGGCTATCTTAAGTCAAAATACGGACAGAGAATCATTAATGATGTTATTGCAATTAGATAAAAACGAAATCGATAAAATCTTAGAAAAATGTAATTATTCTAGAAGTTTTATCAACACAGCAAGCGACTTACAGGTTTTAGATGCTTTAGCGACTTCATATAATGATTATAAAGTTTTGAAGAGAAATTAATTAAGAAAGAGCCAAGTAAAAAGTAAAAAGAGCCAAGTTTAGAATGTAACTGAATACTCAAAACTGAACACTGATAACTATTCCACAAACTGCTTTTCAATATAGTCAATATCTTTAATTGTTTTTCTGGTCCAATCTAAACGTTTTTCCAAGACTTCGTCTTCAGTTAATTGCCAAGCAATATCCGTATGACGCATTCTATTCGTAATATCCTGAATCACCAAAGCTGCCGAAACCGATATATTTAAACTTTCAGTAAAACCAACCATCGGAATTTTAATAAAACCATCTGCTTCTTTCATAACTTCTTCTGAGAGTCCGTCAATCTCTGTTCCAAAAAATATCGCCGATTTTTTAGTCACATCAAATTCATCTAACATACACGAATCGTTATGTGGTGTAGTCGCAATAATCTGATAACCTTGTTTTCTTAATGTTGCAATACAAGTTTTCATATTATCGTATCTATTAATGTCTACCCATTTTTCGGCACCCATCGCAATTTGCTTGTCAATTGACTTGCCATAACGTTGCTCCACTACATGTAAATTCTGAATACCAAAAACCTCACAACTACGCATTACCGCACTAGTGTTATGCAATTGAAACACATCTTCCACAGCAATAGTAAAATGATTGGTTCTGTATTTTAAGACATCAATAAATCTGTTTTTTCTGTTTTCAGACATGAAGTTCTCTAAATATTCTAATAAAGCGAGTTTGTTTTTAGGCATTTTTAATATAAATTTATGCAAATTAACAAAATAATCGTGTAATAGCCCCGATAGTAGTGGAAATCCTTTAATTGTTGTCTGAGGCTGTCACACTGAGCTTGTCGAAGTGCCGAAGACAAGAATTAAAGATTGTAACGTATAGCGGGAAATAGCTTCAAATACAGAAATAAGTTTAGAAAGACAAATTAGTATAAATAGAGATACTGAAATAAATTCAGCATAAATGAAAAAAATAGTTGTTTTAACAGGAGCAGGAATGAGTGCCGAAAGCGGAATTTCAACCTTTAGAGATTCGAATGGACTTTGGGAAAATCACGATATTATGGAAGTCGCCTCGCCAGAAGGTTGGAAGAAAAATCCGACTTTGGTTTTGGATTTCTATAATAAACGGAGAGCGCAATTGAAAGAAGTGAAACCAAACAGAGGTCATGAAATTTTAGCCGAATTAGAACAGAATTTCCATGTTCAAATTATCACACAAAACGTAGATAATTTACATGAAAAAGCCGGAAGTTCGAATATTTTGCATTTGCATGGCGAATTGGTAAAAGTACGTGGTGAGTTTTCTGCAGCTGAAAGTATTTTTTGGGAAACCGATATTCATTTGGGTGATGTGAACGAAAATGCAGAACAACTTCGACCAGATATTGTTTGGTTTGGAGAGCAAGTTCCTGCAATTGATTTCGCAATTCCACATATGCAAACTGCCGATGTTGTGATTATTATTGGAACTTCGTTGCAAGTGTATCCAGCGGCAGGTTTGATGCATTATGCGAAATCACATGTTCCAGTTTATTACATCGATCCCAATCCAGCAACCATTTATGATTTACAAAATCCGTTAGAAGTTTTGCCAATGAGTGCGAGTAAAGGAATGGGGATTTTGAAAGAGAAATTACAAGTTCAGAAATAAATGGAACAACACAGATTAGAGAAATTTTAATAATTTTAATAATTTTTTTAAATCTATGTTTTAAAATAAAATCTCAATTTAATTCCGATAACAATTTCAAAATTCTTTCAATCCTTTTAATCTGCGTGAAAAAGAAAATTGAACAACACATATTAGTAAAATTTTAATAATTAATATGATTTTTTCAATCTGTGTTTTAAAAAAACTCCAAACTAATTACTGATAACTAATCACTAATCACTAAATTTGCACCTTTAAAAAACAACACAATAACATGCAACTAACTGAATTAAATGCCGTATCGCCAATTGATGGTCGTTACAGAGGTAAAACAAAATCGTTATCCGCTTATTTTTCTGAAGAAGCTTTAATTAAATATAGAGTTTTAGTTGAGGTAGAATATTTTATTGCCATGTGCGAATATAATGTGCCGCAATTACAAGGTGTAGACAAAAACCTATTCGGAAAGTTGAGAGGGATTTATGAAAATTTTTCAACTGAAGATGCACTTTGGATTAAAGAAACAGAGAAAACAACCAACCACGATGTAAAAGCGGTTGAGTATTTTATCAAGAAAAAATTTGACGAATTCGGATTACAAGAATTTAAAGAATTCATACACTTCGGATTAACGTCTCAAGATATCAATAATACAGCCATTCCACTTTCTGCGAAAGAAGCATTTGAAAATGTGTATTTACCAAGTTTAATTGCGATTGTACAGAAATTGAAAGATTTATCTGTAGAATGGGGAGAAATTCCATTATTGGCTCGTACGCACGGACAACCAGCTTCACCAACACGTTTAGGAAAAGAAATTTTAGTTTTCGTAGAACGTATTGAAGAGCAAATGCGTTTGTTATTCAATGTGCCTTTTGCAGCTAAATTTGGTGGTGCAACAGGAAATTATAACGCTCACAAAGTGGCCTATCCAAACCACGATTGGAAAGCTTTCGGAACACAATTCGTTGAAGAAACTTTAGGATTACGTCATTCGTTTCCAACAACACAAATTGAACATTATGATCATTTTGCAGCATATTTCGATGCGTTAAAACGTATCAATACGATATTAATCGACTTAGATAGAGATATTTGGACATACGTTTCAATGGATTATTTCAAGCAAAAAATTAAAGCAGGAGAAATTGGTTCTTCGGCAATGCCACATAAAGTAAACCCAATTGATTTTGAAAATTCAGAAGGAAATTTAGGAATTGCCAATGCGATTTTCGAACATTTATCTGCGAAATTACCAATTTCTCGTTTACAACGTGATTTAACGGATAGTACGGTTTTACGTAATATTGGCGTGCCAATCGGTCACACACTTATTGCTTTTGAAGCGACGTTAAAAGGTTTAAATAAATTGTTATTAAACGAATCGAAATTCGCGGAAGATTTAGAAAAAAACTGGGCAGTTGTTGCAGAGGCGATTCAAACGATTTTACGTAGAGAAGGATATCCAAATCCATACGAAGCGTTAAAAGATTTAACGAGAACGAACACTGTTATTAATAAAGATTCAATTCACGCGTTTATAGAAACGTTGAATGTTTCTAACGATATTAAAGCAGAATTAAAAGTAATTACACCAAGTAATTATTTGGGGATATAATTTCTGTTAACCATTTTATTAATCAATAAAAGATGACAGGAAATAAAATTGATGATTTTAATAATAATGCACCAGAAATTTTTAAAGATTTAATTACAGATTTTGGATATGAGTTGAAAGAAGTTAGAACCAGATATCTTAATGATAATAAATGGTCAGCTCATCATCAATATTTAAATCATAAATTGAATTTAGAAATAAAAATTTCACAAGAACCATATTATACAGATTATGGACTTTCAATTTTTATAAGTAATCTGAAAAATAAACAAGAAGTAATTCTTTTGAATTATCCTCATGAGTTACAAGGTGAAAGTGGTGAGTTTTTAAAACTTGCAAAAGAAAACTTGTTTAAAAACAAGGAATGTCTTGATTTGATTAAAGGATTAAATTGGGAAGTTTATAATCGAATTTTAATTAAATTTTAGTTTTTAAAGTATTTATAAGAAAAATCCATTTCAATATATCGGAATGGATTTTTTTTATAGTTAAAGTTTTACAAAATTTAATTACTCATTTGTTTTTTTGTATAATTTCGGCAAAAATTTATTTTATGAAAAACCTTTATGCTTTATTAATTCTGCTATTATCATTTCAAATTTCTGCAGCTCAGGAAATCAACGAAAATCAAAAAATTGCTACCTCAATTAAAATATGGGGGTTTTTAAAATACTATCATCCTGAAGTTGCTAGTGGGAAATTTGATTGGGATGAACAACTAGCAAAATTAATAGCGCTAACTGAGAAAGCTACAAATAAAGAAGAATTGTCATCTGTGTATGTAGATTGGATGAAAAAATTAGGTCCTATTAATAAACAAAAAACGAATTCAGATATTAAAAATAAATATATAAATAAGAATTTTGACCTGAGTTGGACTCAAAACAATATTTTTTTGAGTAATGAACTTGCTCAACTTTTAAAAAATATTGAAGAAAATAGACATAAGAAAAAACAATATTATGTAAAGGCAAATAAAGTTGGCGGTGTTGAAATCATAAATGAAAAAGAATACAAAGAGTTTGACTGGACAAAAAAAGAATTACGTTTAATTACACTTGCACGTTATTGGAACATCATAGAGTATTTTTATCCTTATAAATATGCTACAGACAAAAAATGGGATGATGTACTGATGGATATGATTCCGAAGTTTATCAATCCAAAAACTGAAGAAGAATTTCATTTAGCCATGTTAGAGTTAGTGGTTTGTATTGATGATTCTCATGGCGTTTTTGTTACACCAGTAACTAATAAATACTTTGGTAATAAATGGCAATCAGCAAGATTTGATATTATAGATAATAATGCTGTTGTTACTTCTTTTCACAACGACTCACTTGCCAAGAAAAATGATATTCAAATTGGTGATGTAATTTCTAAAGTAGACGGAAAATCAATAAATGAATTGCTGCTTAAGAATAGAAGATATACTACAGCTTCTAATGAGCGAATAAAACTTAATAATAATTATTATAGTATTTTTAAAGGAAATGCAGATTTCATGCTTGTAGAAGTTGAACGTAATGGAGTAATTAGTACTAAAAAGTATAATAGCTATTTGTGGGAGGATTTAAAATTTAAAAATCCAGTTAAAGAGAAATGGAAACTCATTAATGACTCTATTGGTTATGTGAATATGAATGATTTGATTATAACTGATGTAGATCAAATGATGAAAGAGTTAAATGGTACCAAAACAATAATTTTTGACATTAGAAGTTATTCGAATTCAACCTTATATACAATTGCACGATATATTGTGCCAAATAATACACCTTTTGTGAAATTTACTAATGCAGATTTGACTTATCCAGGAAAATTTAAATGGACAAAAGAGAAAGTTTGTGGCACAAGTAATGAAAAAAAATATAAAGGAAAAGTAATTCTTTTAGTAGATGAAGAAACTCAAAGTCACGCCGAGTTTACAGCTATGGCTTTTCAAAAAGCAGAAAATGCAATTACAATTGGAAGTCAAACAGCTGGAGCAGATGGTAATGTCTCAGAAATTCGTTTGGCAGGTGGTTTTTGGTCATTAATGACAGGAATTGGGGTGTATTATCCTGATGAAAGTGAAACACAACGTGTTGGAATTAAGGTGGATGTTGAAGTGAAACCAACTATAAAAGGAATTAAAGAAGGTAGGGATGAGGTTTTAGAAAAAGCAATTGAACTTTCAAATAAATAATTTGAATTAATAACATAATACAAAAAAATATTTAGGTTTATAATTATTAGATTTGCAAAAAGATAAGTTAAATGGATAAATTCAGTTTTTTAAATACGATTGCTTTAATTGCTGTTTTTGTAATTCTACTTTTTGCTTTTTTCTTACTAACAGTTCAAACAAAAAGCAAACTAGCGAATAGACTTTTTGCTGGTTTACTTTTACTTTCCGCATTTGATTTAAGTAGTTTTTTTTCTGAAAATTATTTCGAGGCGAATTTGAGTTTTGAAGTTTTCAGAATGTCTGCTAGTTTATTAATCATGCCAGTGTTTTTATTGTATGTCAAATCAGTTTGTTATTCCGATTTTCGATTGAAGCAAGAAGATGTTGCGCTTGTAATTCCTTTTGTATTTGTGAATTTAGTATTAATTCCAAGGTTTTATTTTGCCAACACAATTGAAAGTAGTTATGTTTTCGAACATTTTAGACAAATGTCAGAAATTCAATTTTTCTATGTGCTGTCTGAATTGCAATACTTTTTTTATGTTGTTTTGATTTTTAAAATCTTAAAAAAATATAAAGAAACCTACTTAGAGAATTATACCAATTCTAATAATTCATCATACAAATGGTTGTTTCAAATGACTGTTTTGTTTTTAATGGCTCATTCAATTGTTTTTTTTAAATCGTTAATTAGATATACAGATTATCATGCATTATTAAATGGATCAAATGTAATTATTGGAATTGTTGCGCTAATTATAAGTTGTTGGTTTGTTTTGAAAGCACTAAATAATCCAGATCTTTTTAAAGGTGTCGATTCAACTATGTTATTAGTGAATGATGTGCTAAATAAAAAGGTTGTTTTGGACGATGAAGATTTGTCTAAAAATTCTAAATCTCCAGAAATTATTTCTCAAATAGAACAAGTAAAAAAATATGTTTCAGAAAATGAACCTTATCTCGAACCTTCATTAACTATTCAGGAATTGTCAAAACAAGTTAATATTTCTGTTCGCGATTTATCGATTTTAATTAATCATTATATGGATAAACATTTTTTTGATTTTATAAACGAATATCGAATAGAAAAAGCAATGGAAATTTTGAAAGATGCTTCAAAAAGTAAAGTTACGGTTTTAGAAATTTTATATGAAGTCGGTTTTAATTCGAAATCATCGTTTAATACCGCTTTTAAAAAACATACCAATCAAACACCAACAGAGTTTAGAAAGGCTTAAATATCAAGGTTTTGTAAAAAGTCGAACCAATTTAGTAACTGTGAATTGGTTCGACTTTTTTTATTCGGTCGCACACGTTAAGTGTAAATTGCAATTTTGTTTCAAATTAATACTAACAATTAAAAATTTGAAATTATGAAAATTACATCTTTATTTCTTTTACTTCTATTCCCTTTTTTATGTCTAGCACAGACGAATCGAAACGTTGAAAAATCGATTTCTGAAGAAAAATTCGTTTTAATTAACGGAATCGAACAATGGATTACCATAAAAGGAAATCCTTCAAAACCTATAATATTGTTTATTCACGGCGGACCAGGAAGTCCAATTAGTCCGTATGTTGACGTTTTGTATAAAGATTTGGAAAAGGATTTTATAATTGTGCAATGGGATCAACGCGGAACTGGAAAAACGTATGGGAAAAATTCGCCACCAGAAGAACTTACGCCAGAATATTTACAAGCCAATCCATTAACGCTTGAACAAATGACAAACGATGGAGTTGAGGTAATTAAATATCTTTTAAACTATTTAGAAAAACAAAAAGTTATTCTTTTTGGTACTTCTTGGGGTTCAGCACTTGGTGTGAAATTGGTTTCGAAACAACCTGAACTTTTTTATGCGTATGTGGGACATTCTCAAATTGTAGACCCAACTATTAATGAAGAGTTTTATATGAAAGTTTATAAAATGGCAGAAGAAAATAATGATAAACAATCTCTGGAAATATTAAATGCTATCGGAAAACCACCTTATAGCAGAGCAAAAAATGTAGGTTTGTTTTTTAGAATTGTAAAAAAATATGAAAGAGCAAATTCAACACCAGTTCCTGATAATTGGTTTCAACTTTCTCCTGCTTACGATAACGAAATTGATAATAAGAATAGAGCAGATGGTGATGACTATTCATTTGTAAATTATGCTGGAGATGAGAAACTAGGCGTTCAATCTATAAGCGCAACTATTAACTTGATGAGAGATAATTTAGAGTTTAAAATTCCGGTATATTTAATTCAAGGTGTTGAAGATATTTTGACACCAAAAGAAAGTTCGAAAGAATATTTTGATAAAATTATAGCGCCAAAAAAAGAATATTATTTATTGCCAAAAGCAGCTCATGGTTTTAACGAATCAGTTGTGGAAACACAATATAAAATTTTTAAGAGTATAAAAACGAATCAGTAAATACTTTTATTCAAAATAAAATACAATATTTTGCGTTTTAATAAAAAGATAAAAATGAAAAGTGTTTGGGTTTTATTGTTATTTGTTTGGAGTTTTCAGCAAAAAGTTGACAATGATAAAATAGAATCAAAATTATTTGATAAAATTAATCGTGTTCGTGTTGAGAATAAATGTTCAAAGTTAAAACGTGATGTGGATTTGGATAAAGCCGCAAGTAATCATGCAGAATATATTGCGAGTAAAGAAGTTTTAGATCATGTTCAGAATGAAAATCTCAAGACAAAAAAACTTTTAGATAGAGTGAAATTTTTTAGCAAAGACAAATATGTAAATGTGGCCGAAAATTTACTATTTACTACAATTTCAAAAGAAACTATTGATTCTGAAGTTATTGCGGAAAAAATGAAATCGCTTTGGGTAAAATCTCCTAGTCATTTTAAGAATATTAAGAATAGCGAGTATAATTACACAGGTTTTGGAATCGCATTAAATAAATCTAAAACTAAAATCTACGTCGTTCAGGTTTTTGGGAAAAAATAAAAAATCCATTCCGATATGTCGGAATGGATTTTTTATATATACTAAATACTAAAAAGATTATCTAGAGTAATTCGGAGCTTCTTTAGTTATGGTAACATTATGTGGGTGACTTTCGCTAATTCCACTTGATGTTAATCGCACAAATCGGCTTGTAGCTTGTAACGTTTCAATGTTTTTAGCACCGCAATATCCCATTCCAGCACGAAGTCCACCAATAAATTGTTGCATGCTTTCGTTTAATTCTCCTTTATATGGAACACGACCAACAATTCCTTCTGGAACTAATTTTTTCACATCGTCTTCAACATCTTGGAAATATCTGTCTTTTGAACCTTCTTTCATCGCTTCCACAGAACCCATTCCTCTATATGATTTGAATTTTCTTCCTTCAAAAATAATAGTTTCACCTGGTGATTCTTTTGTTCCAGCTAACATCGAACCTAACATTACACAAGATGCTCCAGCTGCTAACGCTTTTGGAATATCTCCGGTATAACGAACACCACCATCAGCAATTACCGGAATTCCAGTTCCTTCTAAAGCTGCAGCCACTTCTAATACTGCAGAAAATTGAGGAAAACCAACACCAGCTACAACACGAGTTGTACAAATTGAACCAGGTCCAATTCCAACTTTTACCGCATCAGCACCATTTTCAGCTAAATATAAAGCCGCTTCTGGAGTTGCGATGTTTCCTACAACAACATCAATTTCTGAGAATTTATTTTTTACTTGTTTCAACACGTCAACCACACCTTTTGTATGACCGTGAGCGGTATCAATAATTACAGCATCAACTCCAGCGTTTACTAAAGCTTCGCAGCGCTCTAAAACGTCTCCTGTTACACCTAAAGCGGCAGCAACACGTAAACGTCCAAATTTATCTTTGTTCGCGTTTGGTTTTTGAGTTAGTTTGGTAATATCTCTAAAAGTGATTAATCCAATTAGTTTAAAATCGGCATCAACCACTGGTAATTTTTCAATTTTACTTTCCTGAAGAATTTCTTCGGCTGCAGCTAAAGTGGTTCCTTTTCCAGCAGTTACTAAATTTTCAGATGTCATTACTTCTGTAATCACTCGACTGTTGTCTTTTTCAAAACGTAAATCTCTGTTAGTAACAATTCCTTTTAAAATACCGTTAGCATCTACTACAGGAATTCCTCCAATACCAAATTCTCTCATGGCATTTTTAGCATCACCAACATTTGCAGATAATGGTAAAGTAACAGGATCGATAATCATTCCGCTTTCTGCACGTTTCACTTTTCTAACTTCTGCAGCTTGTTGTGCAATAGTCATATTTTTGTGTAAAACTCCAATACCACCTTCTTGAGCCATAGCAATTGCCATAGCACTTTCTGTAACCGTGTCCATTGCTGCGGAAACAATAGGCGTGTTTAAGGTGATGTTTTTACTAAATTTTGATTGAATTGAAACTTCTCTTGGAAGTATTTCAGAATAATTTGGAATTAAAAGAACGTCGTCATACGTAAGTCCTTCTCCAATAATTTTAGAAGTGTGTGCTTTCATGCTGCAATTGTAGTTAAATTGCGTGCAAATTTAGTAAAAAAATAGGAATAATCAATTGTTTTTATGCTAAAGAATTGTTAAGTCAGATAAATAATTATATTTGTGAAATGGATACGTTTATATATTTACTCTTAGAAACCTTAATTGTCGGATTGATAATTTTAGGATTATACTCATCAAAAAAGCATTTTGGTATAGGTTTGCTATTTGTTTTTTTGGGAACTATGCAGTTTTTTCAGACGATACTTTCTGGAAATGTGTATAATTTATACTTTGATACATTCTTGTTTTCACCAGGTTCCACATTAATTTTTATCGCCACTTTATTTGCGGTTTTATTAATTTTTAGAAATGAAAATATTATAAAAGTACGAAGTGCTATTTATGGTATTATTTTAAGTAATATTATTTTAGTTTTCTTGTCTTATATATCTTTAGAGCAAATTTTGAGTGATAATTACTCAAGAAACACTACTTTTTTAGCGGAGATTTTTAATTTTGATATCAATTTATTTATCACAGGAAATACGTTGCTGTATATGGACATGGTTCTTGTGATTTTGATATTTAGATATGTAGAATCAAAATTCCCAACAAATTATTTTTTACAGTTTGCAGCTGCAAGTGTAATCACAGCAATTTTAGATTCTTTTCTGTTTTATAGTTTGAACTTTTTTTCAGAACCCAATTACACAGAAATGATGGTAGGAAACATTGTCGGAAAAGTATTGGTGTCGTTTATGTTATCTGCTTTATTTAGCTTCTATTTTGTAATAAATCCTCAAAAAGAAAATAAAAGAAAAGCGCTAAGAGATATTTTTATGATAATTAATTTTACTAGTGGTAAGCATTAAATATTTTTAAAGCTTCATTATAAGCACTTTCAAAACTAATTGGATGACAATTGGTGTTTGCTTTTTCTGCAGTAAAATAAGATAATAATTTCTCAGTTGGCATATTTCCAGTTAAGTCGTCTTTTGCCATTGGGCAACCACCATAACCTTTTATAGCGCCATCAAAACGTAAACAACCTGCTTTGTAGGCTGCGTCAACTTTTTCATGCCATGAGTCTGGAGTAGTGTGTAAGTGTGCCCCAAATTCAATGTTTGGATACTTTGGAATTAAATTGCTAAACAAATAATCAATTGTTTCAGGTGTAGATGAGCCAATTGTGTCTGAAAGTGATAAAATTTTTACACCCATATTGGCTAATTTCTCCGTCCATTCTCCAACAATTTCTACATTATAGGGATCACCATACGGATTGCCAAATCCCATAGAAATATAGGTAACAACTTCTTTATTTGTTTTATTAGCGATTTCTAAAATTTCTTCTAAAGTAATTAAAGATTCGGCAATGGTTTTATGTGTGTTTCGCATTTGGAAATTTTCCGAAATCGAAAAGGGAAAACCTAAATATTGTATTGCTGCGTGTTTTGATGCTGATTCAGCACCTTGAGTGTTAGCAATTATAGCTAGCAATTTACTTGTAGTTTGCGACAAATCTAATTGTGCTAAAACTTCTGCAGTATCTTGCATTTGCGGAATGGCTTTTGGCGACACAAAACTTCCGAAATCAATAGTATCAAATCCAACGCGTAATAACGATTGGATGTATTGTACTTTTTTTTCGGTTGGAATAAAAGTTTTAATGCCTTGCATGGCATCGCGTGGACATTCGATAATTTTAATTGCTGTCATAGGAATGTCAAAGATAAGTAAAACTTTATTTTCTGCAAATATGTTTTTATGAAATCGCCATCTCGTCCCAAAGACGAGACAAGTTTGCGTTAGCAAATACAAATGAATAAAAAGCGATACCATATGTTACCTATGAAAAATAAATTTTAAACATATGAAATACGAAATTGAGTTAGCGGTTGTAGCGACATCCTTTTTGATTTGCTAAACCTGGTTTGTGTTTGTAAGGTTTAAATTGTAGCAAAGCAAAAAGATATAGCGGAAGACGCGACCAAAAACGTAATAAAATGGAGTTGAGGGAACTCCCTAAAAAAAATTATTAAAAACGTTTTTTTATTTATACTTTTGCACCACAAATTTATATAGTATCATGGTTAAAGATTTATTTGAAAGAATACAACAAAATAAAGGACCATTAGGAAAATGGGCTTCGCAAGCAGAAGGATACTTCGTATTTCCTAAATTGGAAGGTGAATTAGGTCCAAGAATGCAATTTCAAGGTAAAAATATATTAAACTGGAGTTTGAATGACTATTTAGGTTTAGCCAATCATCCAGAAGTTCGTAAAGCAGATACAGATGCAGCAGCTCAATACGGTGCAGCGTATCCAATGGGTGCTCGTATGATGAGTGGTCATACTGATGCTCACGAACAATTAGAAAGAGAATTAGCAGCTTTCGTAATGAAAGAATCTGCTTATTTATTAAATTTTGGTTACCAAGGAATGGTGTCAATTATTGATGCTTTGGTTACTAAAAACGACATTATCGTTTATGACGTGGATTCTCATGCTTGTATTATTGATGGTGTTCGTTTACATATGGGAAAACGTTTTACTTACAAGCATAACGATTTAGAAAGTATGGAAAAAAACCTGCAACGTGCTACTAAAATGGCTACTGAAACAGGTGGAGGAATTTTATTTATTACCGAAGGAGTTTTCGGTATGAGAGGACAACAAGGAAAATTAAAAGAAGTTGTTGCGTTAAAAGAAAAATACAATTTCCGTTTATTAGTTGACGATGCACACGGTTTTGGAACTTTAGGTAAAACTGGAGCTGGAGCAGGTGAGGAGCAAGGTTGTCAAGACGGAATTGATGTGTATTTCTCAACTTTCGCAAAATCGATGGCAAACATTGGTGCTTTCGTTGCGGCAGATAAAGATATTATTGATTACTTAAAATATAACTTACGTTCTCAAATGTTCGCAAAAGCGTTACCAATGATTCAAACTATTGGTTCGTTAAAACGTTTAGAGTTATTACGTAATTCTTCTGAAATTAAAGATAAACTTTGGGTAAATGTTAATGCGTTACAAAACGGATTAAAAGACAAAGGATTTAATATTGGTGATACAAATACTTGTATTACACCAGTTTATTTAGAAGGAAGTATTCCAGAAGCCATGATTATGGTAAACGACTTAAGAGAAAACTACGGTATTTTCTTATCTATCGTGGTATATCCAGTTATTCCAAAAGGAATAATTTTATTAAGAATGATTCCTACAACTACGCATACTATCGAAGATATTAATGAAACATTAACGGCGTTTGATGCTATTCGTGAGAAATTAGAAAACGGAACATACAAGAAAATTGCTGATTCTACAATTATTGATAACTAATACTTGTTTGATATAAAATTTAAAAAGCGTTGAATAATTTCAACGCTTTTTTTATGGTGTTTTTTCTGAGTTCTTCTATTTAGATGAATCATAAAATGTAATCTGCTTATATTCGAAAAAAATCATAAAAAGAGGTTGTAAATGTGTTTTTTATAGCATAAAAGCATTCAGATTGAAATTTGGGAAAATAAATGTTAAATTAATTTTTAAGTCTTACCTTTGTGTTAAACCTTAAAAATTAATTAATTAACTAAAATGTTGATTAAATATTCATAAAAAATGAATTTTAGGCTCAAATAAAATTGTTTTATCCTTAATGAAATGATATATTTGTCCGTTTTTAAAGAAAATAACTAAAATTAACTATAATGCAAAACAAAGGACTAATTAAATTCTTCGCAATCATTTTTACGATTGCTTGTATCTATCAACTTTCATTTACGTTTGTTGCTAACGGAATTGCAGAAGATGCGAAAGAGTTTGCTAAAGGAGATTCTCAAAAAGAATTAGACTATTTAAAATCATTAAAGAAAAAAGAAGTTTTAAACTTAGGTTTCGCTAGCTTTACTTATGAGGAAATAGAAAAACAACAAATTAACAAAGGATTAGATTTAGAAGGTGGTATTAACGTAACTCTAGAAGTTTCTGTTAAAGACGTTTTAAAAACTTTATCTAACAATTCTAAAGACCCACTTTTCAACAGAGCTTTAACAAGAGCTACTGAAGAAAGAAGAGGAAATCAAGATTATTTAGATGCCTTTTTTGATGCTTTTGCTGCGGAATCTAGAGGAACAATGAAATTAGCTTCGCCAGAAGTTTTTTATAATAGAAATTTATCTGATGAAATTCAGTCTAATATGTCTGATGATCAGGTTAAAGTAATTTTAAGAAGAAAAGTTGCTGAATCTATTGAAAGTGCTTATAAAGTATTAACAAAACGTATTGATAAATTCGGAGTAGCACAACCAAACATTCAAAAAATTGGTCAAACTGGAAGAATTTTAGTTGAATTACCAGGTGCAAAAGATTTAGATAGAGTTGAGAAATTATTATCTAGTACAGCTCAATTAGAGTTCTGGGAAACTTTAAGACCAGAAGAATTAGGTAATTTCTTTACAGCTGCAAATGAAGCTTTAAAAATTACTGAGAAAAAAGTAGCTACAAAAGTTGCTACAGTTGACACTACAAAAGTTGTTGATGATAAATCTAAAGTTGATGAATTGTTAACTGACAAAAAAGATTCTGCTAAAAAACAAGCTCAAGATTTAGGACCATTATTTGAAAATGCAATTCCTGGTCCATCAGGTTTGTATGCATACAATGTAAAAGATACAGCTAAAATTAACTCTTATTTAAAAAGAGCTGATATTAGAGCTTTATTGCCAGCTACTGCATCTTATGCAAAATTCGCTTGGGGAAAAACAAATGAAAAATTAGGAGATATTGTAGAATTATATATCTTAAAAGGTACTGCTGATGGTGTTGCTCCATTATTAGGTGGTGCAGTAACTGATGCTAGTGCTGATTTTGACCAATTTGGTAAACCAGCAGTAAGTATGCAAATGAATCCAGTTGGTTCTAGAAAATGGGAACAATTAACTGGTGATATCGCTAAAAAAGGAAACCAAGTATGTATCGTTTTAGATAATATTGTGTATTCTGCAGCTACTGCTAAAGCAGCTATTTCTGGAGGACAAACTCAAATTTCTGGAAGTTTCACATTAGAAGAAACTGCCGATTTAGAAAATGTGTTAAGAGCAGGTAAATTACCAGCTAAAGCTGAAATTGTACAAAAAGCAGTTGTTGGGCCATCTTTAGGTCAAGAAGCAATTGATAATGGTATTATCTCTTCATTAATTGGATTGTTATTAGTTTCTTTCTGGATGATTTTCTATTACGGAAGAGCGGGTTGGTATGCTAACGTTGCTTTATTATTAAACTTAGTATTATTGTTTGGTGCAATGGCTAACTTTGGTTTTGTATTAACATTACCTGGTATTGCTGGTATCGTTTTAACAATGGGTACAGCTGTAGATGCGAACATCATTATTTATGAAAGAGCAAAAGAAGAATTAAGATCAGGTTTATCATTAGAAAATGCTGTAAAAACAGCTTTCGGATGGAAAGGTGCTATGCGTTCTATCATTGATGCTAACGTTACTCACGTTTTAACTGGAGCTATTTTATATATTTTTGGTGAAGGAATGATTAGAGGTTTCGCTATTACTTTATTAATTGGTATTTTAACTTCATTATTTACTTCAATCTTTATCGCTCGTTTCTTTATTGATGCAGATATTGCTAAAGGTAGAAGTTTACAATTCTCAACAAATATTACTAAAAACTGGTTCACAGGTTTCAACTTCGATTTCTTAAGAATCAAGAAATTCACTTATATATTCTCATTATCTGTATGTGTAATTAGTTTTGCGTCATTCTATTTTAATGGATTCGATCAAGGTATTGATTTCGTAGGTGGAAGAACTTTCCAAGTTCAGTTTGACCAAAAAGTTTCTTCGGAAGATGTTTCAAATGCACTTTCTACTGCTGAATACTTTGAAAAAGCAGAAGCTAAAACTTTTGGTAACGACAGTCAGTTGAAAATTACAACTAAATACATGATTGACAAGCAAAGTGTTGAGGTTGATAAACAAGTAAATGAGAAATTATATGCTGCATTGAAGAAATTCTTTAAAAATGATATTTCTTACGATCAGTTTACAAATACACAAGAAGGAAAAAAATTCGGAGTATTACAAGCTATGAAAGTAGGTCCTTCTATTGCAGATGACATTAAAACAAACGCATATTGGGCTGTATTAGGTGCAATGTTATTAGTTTGTTTGTACTTAGTAGTTTCGTTTAGAAAATACCAATATTCATTAGGAGCAATTGCTGCTGTGGCGCATGACGTAATTTTCGTATTAGGTATTTACTCTTTATTATACAAGTATATGCCATTCCATATGGAAATTGATCAGCATTTTATTGCTGCGATTCTTACGGTAATTGGATATTCGATGAACGATACGGTAATTGTATTTGATAGAGTTCGTGAATTCTTAGGTGTAAGATCTCACCATGGTGATTTCAATCAAATCGTAAATGATTCGATTAACACTACATTATCACGTACTTTAAATACATCATTAACGATGATTTTAGTATTATCAATTATGTTTGTTTTCGGTGGTGATTCTATCCGTGGATTCATCTTCGCCATGTTAATTGGTATTATTGTTGGTACGTATTCATCATTATTTATTGCAACACCAGTATTAGTTGATACTATGACTGATTACGATAAAAAAGTTGTTGAAAAAGAGCATAACTCATAAATTTCAATTTAAGAATATAAAAAATGCCCCAATATTTATTGGGGCATTTTTGTTTTATATCGTTTTTTAAAACGTTATAAAATATCTTAACTATGAATTATGTTGTTTTAAATAATCGACAGCGTATCTTCCTTCGTTAAATAATAAATCTAAGATTGATAGATTGTTTATGAAACCATGTTTATCATCAAAAACTTGGGTGTAAGGTTCAATTTGTGTGGTGTCTTTTTTGCCGTTTACCAAATAACGAAAATCCATTTTGTCTGTCACTTCATGAAAGTATTCCGTTGTTTTTTCAAAAGGTATAGAAATGCCTAATGCGTCATTTACCAATTCAAAAATCTCAAAGTTTAAATCTAACATAAACTCGTGTTTCTTTTCAAACAATGGACGAAAATCATCTATAAAGTATTCGTAGAAAGGTGAGTTTTTATAAGCGGCTTCTAACGACTTAAAATGGTTTTTCTGCCAATTGTGTTGGTTGTCTATTTTGATGTCTTTAAACTGGTTATTTGCGCCATCATGCTTAATTGAAATGTTTAACATCTGGATTCCGTTCGGACTATAAATGTACATTCGGTTTCTATTGGTTTGTTTTTGAAAAGTATCTTCCACTTCAAACGTTACTGTTGCCGCATGAATCATAGCGATATAATGACTGATGGAAGGAAAATAAGTTGGGTAAATTAAAATATCATTGTTATTCATAATTCTATCGTAATTAAAAAAGAGTTGCAAACTAAATTACAACTCTTAAATTATTTAAAGTAAATCTGCTTCTTTTTTCTTTTTCTTACCTCTATACCAATCCCAAGCAAAATAACCTGCTAAAAAGATTAGGAAATATTTGAAATATGATTCTGGTTGGCCCTCACCACTTACAGTTGTGAAAAAACGTTCTGTTCTAAATCGTTGAAAGAAACTTTTGTGAAAAATATTATCAAGATCAAAACTCATCCAAATAAATATAGGTTTACCAACAATATGATCTTCAGGTACAAATCCCCAGTAACGTGAATCTTCAGAGTTATGTCTGTTGTCTCCCATCATCCAGTAATAGTTTTGAGCAAAAGTATAAGAGTTTGTTGATTTTCCGTCAATTTTAATTTCATTTCCTGTAACTTCTAATTGATGATGTTCGTAATCTGTAATTATCATTTTATAGAAAGGTAGCGTTTGTGCATTTAAAGTCACAGTTTTTCCTGCTTGAGGTATTTTTATTGTTCCAAGATTATCTCCAGTCCAGTCTGAATACTCTTTAGTGTTTGGAAAAATTTCAAATATTGGTTCGGTTTTCTTAATTGATTTAAATTGTTTAAAAGCATTTAATAGTTCATCGTTTACACTATAAATCATAGCTCTTCCTTCTTCTTTATTGTATCTTACACCGCCTCTGTTTGCTTGAAGGTTGTTTAAAGCGTTGTCTAAATCGGTATTATTAGCATTTTTGTCAATTGTAAAAATATAATCAAAATTGTCTTTTTTAGTTGAGATGCTTTTTTCAATTTTTTCAACTAAACCAGAGTTTTTTAATTTAATAACATTTTCATCAGTTAAAGCATTTATTATCACTGTTGAATCTACTTGTGTTAAATAGCTATCAGTTGAACTTAACTCTTGTAATAAATTATTGATATCAAATTGAGCATCCTTTTTAAATTTTACTTTATAAGAAAACTGAACTTTTGATCTACTTGGTAATTGTAGTAATTTCCCATTTACATACAAATCACTATTCTTAATCATAATTTCATCGCCAGGAATTCCAACACAACGTTTTACATAATTTGATTTTTTGTCAATAGGTTTGTGTTGTTTGTCGAAAGAATTTTCTCTAAACATTCTAACAGTATCTATCGGCCAGTTGAAAACAACAATATCATTTCTTTCAATTTTTTGTAAAGATGGAAATCTAAAATATGGTAATTCAGGCCAAGAAGAATATGATTTTTTGTGAATAACTGGAATTGAATCATGAACCATTGGCGCTGCAATAGGAGTGATTGGTGTTCTCGCTCCATAATGAAATTTACTAACGAATAAGAAATCACCAACTAGTAAAGATTTTTCTAAAGAAGAAGTTGGGATTACAAACGGTTGAATAAAATACGTGTGAACAAAAGTGGCCACAATTAAAGCAAAAGTTAAAGAACCTAATGTGTCTAAAGCTTTAGTTGCAGGTTTTGTGTCACGGTTGGCTTCGTAAGAAACTTCTTGAGTATAGTTTACATATCCAATATAAAAACCTAATGAAACTACTCCTAACCACATATCTGCAGTAGTTTTCTTACCGAAAGTACGTAAGGTTTCAATCCAAATAACAGGTAAAATCAACAAGTTAATTACAGGTAAAAACACTAAAAACATCCACCATTTTGGTCGATTAATAATTTGCATTAAAACGATGCCATTATAAACAGGAACAAAGGCTTCCCAAGCTTTTTTGCCTGCTTTTACATATAATTTCCAAGTGCATATTGCGTGTAAAGTACTAATTATTAATACTGTAATAATCCAAGATGTTATTTCCATAGTTTTATTGTTGTGAAGAACGAAGTAATCTCCTAATCCTTATATTATTTTATGTTTTAATCTGAATTTATTTCAGATTCTATTCTTTTTTTAGTTAAATTCCTAAAACGTCTTTCATAGTGAAAACGCCTTTTTTGCCAATTAACCATTCGGCAGCAATAACAGAACCTAAGGCAAAACCTTCTCTGCTATGAGCGGTATGTTTAATTTCAATTTGGTCTACTTTACTGTCGTAAAAAACAGAATGTGTTCCAGGAATATTTTCTATTCTTTTTGCGTCAATATGAATCTGATTTGCCGATGGATTTTCTAATGTCCAATTGGTGTAATCCGTATTTTTTATAATTCCTTCTGCTAAGCTAATTGCTGTTCCGCTTGGTGCATCTAATTTTTGAGTGTGATGAATTTCTTCCATTGACACATTATAGTCAGAAAGGTTTTTCATCATTTTTGCTAAATAATCATTTAGTTCGAAAAAAATATTTACACCTAAACTAAAGTTAGAACCATAAATGAAACTTCCATTTTTTTCTTGGCATAAATTCACCATTTGATTATAGTTTTCTAGCCAACCTGTTGTGCCAGAAATTACGGGAATATTATTGTTTAAACATTCTGAAATATGGTTAACAGCACTATCTGGAACACTGAAATCAATCGCAACATCAGCATCTAATAATCCGTCAAAACTATCTGAACTTCCTTTTCTTAAAACAATTTGATGTCCGCGTTCTAAAGCAATGTTTTCAATTACTTTTCCCATTTTTCCGAAACCTAGTAATGCTATTTTCATTTTGATTAGTTGTTGTTGTGAAGAAATTGTTACTTAAAGCAATGTTAAAATTGATACGTTAAAGTAAATCCAACATTTTGCTTAAAAGTATAAGGATTGGTTTGTAAGTCTGGCTTTAAAGACAAATCATCGTTAACGTTAAATTGCAATAAATGCGCATCAACATTGGCGTCAACAATATTTAAAATGTATAAACCTGCTGTAATAAGCACCGATAAATCTCTGTTTTTTTGAAAGAATTTTTGACCACGAATAATACTTTCGTTACTTAATTTTCCAAAATTCGGATCAGAAGTATCAGCTACACCGCCGTTTGCTAAACGTTTTTTATATTCGTCTCTATATAGATTAAACTTTTTGTTATTGTCAATTATGAAATAAGTTCCTGCACCAAGAGCTGCATATACAAGAGGAATTTTCCAATAACGCTTGTTATAAGCTTGTCCTAATCCTGGTAAAATTGCAGAATAAAACGCTGCTTTTGCTGGCGATAACGGATTGATGTCGCTTTTTACAGTTTCTTTTGTTTCAATTTTTAATTCTTTATTTTGGGCAACTGAAAATTGAGTGCTCGAAAACAAAAAAATAAATATGTAAAGAAGTTGCTTCACTAGTTGTTGATTAATTTCATAATTCTATTAAAATCTTCTTCAGAATGAAAAGGAATTGAAATTTTTCCTTTACCATTTGCTGCAACGTTCACATCTACTTTTGCGCCAAAGAAGTCAGCGAAAGTTTTCTTTTGTTCTGTAGCAATTTCAAAAGATTTTGATGAAGCTGGTTTACTCGTTTTTGGTTTTAAGCCTTCTTGGTATTTTTTAACTAAAGCTTCCGTATCTCTTACAGATAAATTCTGAGTTACAACTGTATGGTAAATGTCGCTTTGTGCGTCATGATCTTCAATGTTAATTAAAGCTCTACCATGTCCCATCGAAATAAAACCGTCTCTCATTCCTGTTTGAATGATTGGGTCTAACTTTAATAAACGCAAGTAGTTGGTAATAGTAGAACGTTTTTTACCCACACGCTCACTCATTTCTTCCTGAGTTAAATTGATTTCTTCAATTAAACGTTGGTAGGAAATAGCGACTTCAATTGGATCTAAATCGTGACGTTGGATATTTTCCACTAATGCCATTACTAACGATTCATTATCATTAGCAATTCTTACATAAGATGGAATAGTATTTAATCCAATTAATTTAGAAGCACGTAATCTTCGCTCTCCAGAAATTAATTGATACGAGTTAAAACCTAATTTTCTAACAGTAATAGGTTGAATTACACCAACTTCTTTAATAGATTTGGCTAATTCTTGTAAAGTTTCTTCATTGAAATTTGTTCTTGGTTGAAACGGATTGATTTCAATAAAATTAATATCAAGTTCAATGATGCTTCCAACAACTTTATCTGCGCCTTTATCTTCAACCGACTTAATATCGTTTGAAGGATCACTTAAAAGTGCCGATAATCCTCTTCCTAATACAGGTTTTTTTACTGCTTTTGTCATTATATACTGTTTTTCTTGATAATTTCTTCTGCTAAATTTAAGTAATTTGTTGCGCCTTTACTGGTTGCATCATAATTAATAATGCTTTCACCAAAACTTGGAGCTTCACTCAATTTAATATTTCTTTGAATAATTGTCGAAAATACCATATTGTTAAAATGTTTCTGAACTTCTTCTACCACTTGATTTGATAATCGTAAACGAGAATCGTACATCGTTAAAAGTAAGCCTTCAATATCTAAAGCTGGATTGTGTATTTTTTGTACACTTTTTATCGTGTTCAATAATTTGCCTAAACCTTCCAATGCAAAATATTCACACTGAATCGGAATCACCACACTATCTGCAGCTGTTAACGCATTTAAGGTTAACAAACCTAAAGATGGCGCGCAATCAATAATAATATAATCGTATTGTTCTTTTATTTCACTTAATGCTTGTTTCAGCATGTATTCTCTATTTTCTTTGTCTACCAATTCGATTTCGATGGCAACTAAGTCAATATGTGCTGGGATAATCCAAACATTTGGAGCAGTTGTAGCTATTACACCATCTTCTGCTTTATTGCTATGTTCTAATATTTGATAGGTACCAATTTCAACACTTTCTACATCAATACCTAATCCAGAACTAGCGTTAGCCTGCGGATCAGCATCTATTAATAAAACTTTTTTCTCTAAAACACCTAAAGCTGCGGCAAGATTTATTGAAGTTGTTGTTTTTCCTACACCACCCTTTTGATTGGCAATTGCAATGATTTTACCCATTTTTTCTTTTAAAATTTTCGAAGCGTAAAAATACAATTATTTATGGTATAACCAACCCAATTTTATTAACATTGCGTTAAAGTCTTTATTTCAGTATATCTTTGCCTTTAAAATTATTTTTTTTGTAAATTTGACATCTAAATTTTCAAGAGTGGTAGAAGAAAAAGTTATTTTAGTTGATAAAAATGACAACCCAATCGGGTTAATGAACAAACTAGAAGCACACGAAAAAGCATTGTTACACAGAGCATTTTCCGTTTTTATTTTAAACGATAAAAATGAATTGATGTTGCAACAACGCGCGCATCATAAATACCATTCACCTTTGTTGTGGACCAACACGTGTTGTAGTCATCAACGTGAAAATGAAACGAATATTCAAGCAGGAACAAGACGTCTTCGAGAAGAAATGGGTTTTGAAACGGAACTAAAAGAAATGTTTCATTTTATTTACAAAGCACCTTTTGATAATGGTTTAACGGAACACGAATTAGATCACGTGATGATTGGTTATTATAACGACGTTCCAGTCATAAATGATGATGAAGTGGAAAGTTGGAAATGGATGAAAATTGAAGATATTAAAAATGATATGATCGTAAATCCAGATATTTATACGGTTTGGTTTAAAATAATTTTTGAAGAATTTTATCATCATTTTGATGAGAATTTATAAATAAACAGATGAAAGTAACGGTAAGTAGAAAAGCACATTTTAATGCAGCACATAGATTGTATCGTAAAGATTGGTCTATGGAGAAAAACGATGCGATTTTTGGAAAATGTAACAATCCGAATTATCATGGGCATAACTACGAATTAATTGTAAGTGTTACTGGAGAAATTGATCAAGAAACAGGTTTTGTAATTGATGTAAAAATTTTAGCAGATTTAATTAAATTACATATTGAAGATACTTTCGATCATAAAAACCTGAATTTAGATGTTCCCGATTTTGAGAACTTGAATCCAACAGCTGAAAATATTTCTGTTGTGATTTGGAGAAAATTGAGAGCACATATTAATACAAATTTAGATTTGGAAGTTGTTTTGTACGAAACACCTCGAAATTTTGTGACATATAAAGGAGAATAAATGAAGTTTTATCCACTAACATTTAATCCCATTTATAAAGAAAGAATTTGGGGCGGAACGAAATTGAAAGATTATTTAAACAAATCTTTTGATGGGAATCATATTGGCGAAAGTTGGGAATTGTCAACGGTTGCTAATGATGTTAGTGTGGTTGCTAATGGCGAATTTGCCGGATTGAACTTAAACGAATTAATTGAAAAATATCCAACTGAAATATTAGGTTTAAAATCTATTGAAAATTTCGGATTTGAATTTCCTTTGCTTTTTAAGTTTTTAGATGCGAAGGAAGATTTGTCAATTCAAGTACATCCAAATGACGAATTAGCGAAATTACGACATAACTCTTTCGGGAAAACCGAAATGTGGTATGTGTTACAAGCAGATTCAGATGCGAGATTGGTTGTAGGTTTTAAAAACAAAACCAATAAAGAAGAGTATTTAAAGCATTTAGAAAATAAAACTTTAGTTTCTGTTTTAAATGAAACACTAGTTAAAAAAGGCGATACTTTTTTCTTAGAAACCGGAACGGTTCACGCAATTGGTGCCGGAGTTTTAATTGCAGAAATCCAACAAACAAGTGATATTACTTACAGGTTATACGATTGGGATAGAATAGATGTGAATGGGAAGGGTAGAGAATTACATAATGAATTAGCAGTTGATGCAATTAATTATGAAGAAACAAATACTAAAGTTCAGTATCAATGTGTGGCAAATGAAAGTGTGAACTTGGTAAAATGTCCTTTTTTCACAACCAATATTCTAGAGATTTCTGGAAATTATAAATGGAAAAAATCAAAAGATGCATTTACAGTTTTTATGTGTACGGAAGGTAATTTCAAATTAATGACAACTGATTCTAAATCAGAATTTAAAAAAGGAGATACGATTTTAATTCCTGCGATATTAGAAGAATTTGTAATTAAAGGAGAAACTTCTTTGCTTGAAATTACAATTTAATTAGCAGCGTATCAATATATTGTTTACTTTTGCACCATAA
>JAZKHI010000047.1:0-4790 GCA_040385445.1 Bacteroidota bacterium
ATTTACTACGGTATTTGTAATCCTTTTTTTTATATTCGTTTTGCAAAGTATTTGGTTATTTATTGCCGAATTAGCTGGTAAAGATTTAGATTTTGTTACTATTTTCAAATTCATTTTCTTCTATTCGCCAATAATGGTCCCATTGGTTTTACCATTATCTATTTTGCTAGCATCTATTATGACTTTTGGTAGTTTTGCTGAAAACTATGAATTTGCAGCCATGAAATCAGGTGGAATTTCTTTAAAAAGAGCCATGAAATTTTTAGTGATTTGTACATTAGTATTTAGCGCTATTGCCTTTTTGTTTGCCAATAATATTATTCCTGAAGCACAATATCGATTTGTTAATTTGAGAAAAAATATTCTTCAAACTAAGCCAGCTATGGCAATTGGAGAAGGACAATTCAATAAAATTGGAACTACAACAACAATTAAAGTTGATAAAAAATCTGGTGATAATGGCGAATTCTTAGAAGGCATTACAATGCATATGAAAAAGGGTGAGTTTGGTCCAATTACAACCGTTATTAAAGCTAAAAAAGGAGTTTTAAAAAGTGATGAAACTACCAATTTATTACAATTAGATTTATTAGAAGGTAATTATTACGAAGACATCCAATCTCAAAAAATGGAAGAGCGTGAAAAGTTACCCTTTGCAAAAAGTAGCTTTAAAAAATATACTATAAATATTGATTTAGCGAAACTGAATGGTGCAACTGATGATGGCGGTGAAATTATTAATGCTTTCAATATGTTAACAATGGGTGAATTAAAATATACAATTGATTCCCTTCAGTTAAATTATAAAAAGGATGTAATTTCATATAGTGAAAACATTGATAAAAATTCACAAAGCTTAACGGATGTTTTACAAGATGTAACACAATCACCAATAGCTCCTAAAACAAATACTAAATCATCAACTGATTTAATAGAGATTTTCCCAAAAGAAAAGCAAACCATTTTACTTGAAGTCGCAAAAAGTAATATTTCTAATACTATATTTTCATTAGATAATTATAATGTCGACTTAGAAATGAAAAAGAAATACATTAATGATTTTTGGATTGCATATTATGATAAAATATTAGTAGCCTATTCTTGTCTTTTAATGTTTTTTATTGGAGCACCTTTAGGAGCCATTATTAGAAAAGGAGGATTAGGATTGCCAATAGTTTTTGCGGTTTTAATTTTTATTATATTTAATTTTGCGAATACTTTCGGAAAAAAATTAGCAGGACAAGATGCTATGCATCCATTTTTAGGAGTAGCAGCTGGTGCAATAATACTAACACCATTTGCTATTCTATTAACGTACAGAGCCACAAATGATATGGGATTAACAATTGATTTAGATTGGTTAATTAATCCGATAAAAAACATATTCAATAAACTTACAAACAACAAACTACAAAGTTCTAACACACAAACTAATGAGCAATAAAATACAACTCAACACAATAGAAGAAGCTATAGAAGACATTCGTCAAGGTAAAATGATTATTGTAGTTGATGATGAAGATAGAGAAAATGAAGGTGATTTTTTAGCAGCCGCAGATAAAGTTACACCAGAAATGATAAATTTCATGGCTACACACGGAAAAGGATTAATTTGTGTGCCATTAACCGAATCGAGATGTAAAGAATTAGAATTACACTCCATGGTTACTAACAATACCGATAATATGGAAACGGCTTTTACGGTTTCTGTAGATTTAAAAGGTAATGGAGTAACAACAGGAATTTCAGCAGCAGACAGATCAAAAACGATTGAAGCATTAGTAAATCCAGAAACGAAAGCCTATGAATTAGGTCGTCCAGGACATATTTTTCCTTTAATTGCACGTCAAGGTGGAGTTTTGCGTCGAACTGGTCATACTGAAGCAGCGATTGATTTCGCACGTTTAGCAGGTTTTTCTTCTGCAGGTGTGATTTGTGAAATCATGAATGAAGATGGAACCATGGCTCGTTTACCTGAATTAGTAGATGTGGCTAAAAAATTCAATTTAAAGTTGGTTTCTATCGAGGATTTAGTAGCCTACAGAATGCAACATGATAGTTTGATTAAGAAAAAAGAAGATTTCGAAATCAAAACGCGTTTCGGAAACTATAGATTGAGAGCTTATTTACAAGTTACAAACAAACAAGTTCATATTGCCTTAACTAAAGGAAGTTGGAGTAAAGGAGAAGAAATCGTAACAAGAATTAATTCTACTCAAGTTACAAATGATATTTTAGGAAGTCTTACTGATACATTAAACAAAAAATTAGAAGATATTTTCAAGAAATTTGAAGATCACGATAAATGTGCGATATTGTTTATCAATCAAGAATTACAATCAGTTGAATTATTAGATAGATTGGCAGAATTAAAAAGAATGCAAGAATCAGGTGATTTAACTACTCCAAAAATTAAAATCGACACGAAAGATTTTGGTATTGGAGCGCAAATTTTACATGATATCGATATTACAAAAATAAAGCTATTAACCAATTCATGGCAAAACAAACGTGTTGGTATGATAGGTTATGGTTTAGAAATAACAGAATATTTAAATTATTAATAAAAAAAAGGGCTGAAAATTCAGCCCTTTTTTTTAGTTTTTAATTACGCGTTTGGTTTCTTGGAAATCTCCATGAGTTATCTTTATAAAATATAAACCACTTTGTAAGTTTAATCCAAAATTTGATTTTTCATTCATAAAAGTATTCTTTTGAATGAATCGACCACTTTGATCAAATATTTCAATACTAATATCTTGATTTTCAATTTTATTTGATAGTTCTAAATTGAATTCATTATTAGAAGGATTTGGCCAAATAGAAACTTCTGGTTTTTCAATTGCAATACTTTCTTCATTCGTATCAAAACTATCTGTATGTCTCACAATTACTGAATTCCCACAATTAGTTCCACCATGAACTTTTAAATTTCCACCGCTAATTGTCTGTTCAATAGTTGTAGTGCCATTCCAATTGCTAGAATACCATAATCCACCCAATTTATTCCAAACCGTAATTCCAATTTTATCAAAACTTCCAGGTTCTCCGTTATCTGTCATCGTGACTTGTAAATTAGCATTTCCATCAACAGCAATAATATTTAAAGGATTTGTGATATCTTGAATATTAGCTTTTCCAACAAAAGTTGCTTTTTTTGGACAAGTTGTAATTACACTTAAAGAAGTCATAGAATTTCCTTTTATTTGGTATACATGAATTATTCCATCACTTTCAAGTTTTCTAATAATGGTGTTGATATTTCCTTGTAAACTCGTTTTGTTTTTATTGTATTTCACATTAAAACCATAATTATTTTTAGTGCCAATTGTACCAGATTTAATACCTGAGGAATTTGTTAATGTTAAATAACCGCCACCAGTAATAAATAAATCTCCTAAAGGTTTTGAAATAGTAATAATTTCATTATCAATAGAATTATCTCTACAATAAAAACCAGTTACAATAATTCCAATAGTGATACTTTGTGAGTCACCAGATATCGATGTGTTCCAATTATAAGTAGCTGTTCCAACTTTTGTATCACCAATCATTACAAGTCCAACAGGTATGTTTTCTGCAATTGTTGCTCCATTATCCCTATTGATAAATTTAACTTTCGCATTGGTTATATTTCCGAAATTAGTATCTGAATTTAATACTGCAGAAATATCTTTTATGGTTGTACTTAGAGTTACTGTTGCATTTGAACTTGTTGCAGAACTTGTAGAAACATAAGAACTTCCAGTGTAATAAGCAACAGCATCTTCACATGTAATTGTTAAGTTTGATGTTCCTGATGCGGCTAAATAAGGTAAAACTCCATTATATTCCGCTGTAACTACATAAGGATTTGGTTTAAACAACATAGGAATATTAAGTAATTCCGCATATCCAGAACTATTTACATTAACAACACCTAAAATAGTAGCTCCTAATTTGAAAGTAACTGAACCACTAATTGGATAGTCAATACAAGTACTTAATTGTGCATAAAAATTAACTAGATCGCTATATTGTTGTGAATTTACATTTGTACTAACAACTAATGTAGGAGCAATTTTGTTGACTTCTATGGTTTGAGAACAACTAATTTCGTTATTTCCAATATCAATTGCTTTCCAAGTAATTGTTGTAGTTCCTAATGGGAATGGATCGTTTATATTTGAAGAATTATCACTTCTCGACCAACTAATGCTAGGATTTAAACAATTGTCATTTGCTGTTGGATTTCCAATTTCTGCAATTGTTAATGTTTTAGTACATGTGCCTAAATTTGTAGTTAAGTTTGATTTATTTGGAGGACAAATTATTGTAGGCGCAGTAACATCATCCACAATTACGGTTTGAATCGCATATGAAATATTTCCATTTCCATCATCAAAAGCCCAATTTACGGTAAATGTTCCTTGCGAAGTATAGCTTAAAGGATCAGAAGTTGTTCCAGTTACACTTCCTTCGCAATTATCATTTGCAGTTGGAGTAGGAACTTCAGCACCACATTCTCCTGTTATAGTTTCTAAAGTTGGTGCGACAGGTTCAGTAATATCATCCACAATTACGGTTTGACTTGCATACGAAATATTTCCATTTCCATCATCAAAAGCCCAATTTACGGTAAATGTTCCTTGCGAAGTATAGCTTAAAGGATCAGAAGTTGTTCCAGTTACACTTCCTTCGCAATTATCATTTGCAGTTGGAGTAGGAACTTCAGCACCACATTCTCCTGTTACATTTTCTAAAGTTGGTGCGACAGGTTCAGTAATATCATCCACAATTATGGATTGAAT
>JAZKHI010000047.1:4890-35129 GCA_040385445.1 Bacteroidota bacterium
TCGCAATTATCATTTGCAGTTGGAGTAGGAACTTCAGCACCACATTCTCCTGTTACATTTTCTAAAGTTGGTGCGATTGGCGGGGTGGTGTCATTCACGGTAACATCAAAAGTACAACTTGAATTACCACAAGAATTTGTTGCAGTAGCAGTGACAGTTGTTGTACCAATAGGAAAACTATGAGTTGAATTAATTTCTAAACTTCCAATTTTATATATGATTGTCGGATTTGTACCAGTTGCAGTAGCAATAAAAGAAATTGATTTCCCACAAGAACTAGCTTCACTATTTTCTATAATGTTTGAAGGACAACTTATAACTGGAGTTGTGCAAAGAGGAGCTTTAATTTCAAAATTATTAAACTTACTAGAACCTGCATATGGATTGTTTGAAGGATCGCCATCGAAAACAGCTTTTAAACCATTGTTTCCGTTATATGTTCCTATACCTTGAGTACATGTAAAGTTAAATGCTGCTTCTCCTGAAGAATTAGTAGTATTTTGACCTAATAAGACATTATTTAAATAAAATTTTATAATCTTATTGGCAACATTTACATTACCTGGATTGCTTGTCAGTTTTGCAATTAAATTGATGTTATCGCCTTGAAAAGCATTAGCAGGACTTATTAAATTTATGCTAGAATTCGCATCCGTAAATTCTACAAAAGCTTGTAGATTACTTGATAAACCGACGGCATAAGCTCTAAGTGTAGAACCTAAACAATCATCCGTACAGACTATCCAAGTTGTTGTGAAATTACCAAATTCATCAGTGAAGGCATTCCAATGTTCGTGATTTTCCCCTGTATTAGGAGTTTCGTCATGATGTAAAACAACCAAATCAACTATTTCATTTGGTTGAAAACCACTTCCACTAAAGATAGCTATTTCTCCGGGATAGTAGTCAGATTGATTTGAAGTTAAAGTTTGTGAGTTTACTACAGTAGTTTGGGATATAAACAATATGATACATATAAGTCTATAAAGAGTATTTTTTAATTGCATAATTATTGATTTTATTAAATTAATAAAAAGATGGGGTAAATTATGGCATAGTAACAAGTACTTAAATTTCATTTTCAATGAAATTGTTTCAAAAATTTTTGGATTGTTTGGGGTTTGTTAATATAATTTTACCAGAAAAAGTATTACTAATTTATGTATTGAAATCATAAATAAAATAAAAAATCGTTGAATTGTATTAAAATTGATTTAAAGTGTAATAAAAAAATAAAATTCTAAATAATACAATATGAGTGAGTTAGTTTTTTTATTGATTTTTTTTTAATTTTTTTTAAAAATTAACTTGTAGAAATAAAAAAAGCTTTTATATTTGCACTCGCATTACGGAAGTAGTGCAAGTCTTACTGGAGAAATGGCAGAGCGGTCGAATGCGGCAGTCTTGAAAACTGTTGACTGTAACAGGTCCGGGGGTTCGAATCCCTCTTTCTCCGCAACCTAAACCCGAAACGAAAGTTTCGGGTTTTTTGTTTTGATGATTTTCCATCTCAAAAACTTCTTTTTAGTCAATATATAGTATTAAACAACTAAATAGCTTAATTAACTATAATAAAGGCTTACCTTCACCAGTATAATTATTTGTAATTCAGTAATTTATATACCTATGAATTATATAACTTTTTTTTAGAGTCTTATAACTTTTACTATTACTATTTACGCATCTTTGATAATAATGATAAAACCCAATTAATTTGAAACTTTACATCAAATACATGGTTAGTAATCGCTGTAAAATGGCGGTTAGAGACGAATTAAAAAAGTTGGGTCTGCACTTTATTGTGGTCGATTTAGGCGCTGTCGAAATCATGGAAAATATTTCTATGGAAAAACGAATGTTGCTAAGACAGGGTTTGCTAATTTCTGGACTAGAATTAATGGACGACAAAAAAGCCATCTTAATAGAAAGAATAAAAACCATAATTATTGAAATGATTCATCACTCTGATGAAATAATTAAAGTTAATTTCTCAGACTTCTTATCAGAAAAATTAGATCATAATTATACGTATCTCGCCAATTTATTTTCTGAAGTTCAAGGCACAACCATTGAGCAATTTATTATTTCTCACAAAATTGAACGTATTAAAGAATTAATGATTTATGGTGAGTTAAATATCACCGAAATTGCTTGGAAAATGAATTACAGTAGTGTGGCGCATTTGTCGAGTCAATTTAAAAAAGTAACCGGACTTTCACCTTCTCATTTTAAACAATTGAAAGATAAAAGACGAAATCCAATTGAAGAAATTGGAGAATAATTTTAAGTATATAAAATGGAAAAGATAAAAAAATCAGAAAACAAAATGTACAAATCAGACGACTTGTTTTTTGATATGTTTGAAAATAGCACAATTGGAATGGTTGTAATTGAAATTGAGACTGAAAAATTTCAATTTGCAAACAAATCATTTCTACATTGTTTCGGATATATTAAAGAAGAAATTATTGGAAAAACATCATCTGAAATAAGTATTGTTACTTCTGAATTTAGAGATAAATTACTTTTAGGGTTAGTAAACAATGAAATAATTAATGATATCGAAATTGTTTTAAAAGATAAAAGAGGCGAACAATTTTGGTTTCTAGTTTCTGTACAAACGATTCAATTTCAAGAAAAAAAATGTTCTTTATCTTCATTTATTAATATTTCAAAATCTAAAAAAAATGAAGCGGAATTAGTAATCGCAAATAAGAAATTAGCTTTTCAATATGAAGAAAAAGAAAAACGAGCTAATGAATTAATAGTTGCGAATAAAGAATTAAAACTTCAGAATAAACATAAAGAAAAACGTGCAGCCGAATTAGTAATAGCCAATAAAGAATTAAAATTTCAAACAGACGAAAAGCAGGATAGAGCTGATGAGTTACTCATCGCAAATAAAGAATTATTATATCAAACGGGTGAAAAGCAAAATCGTGCAGATGAATTAGTAATTGCCGATATAGAATTGGCTTTTCAAAATGACGAAAAAGAAAAAAGAGTTATAGAAAATAAAGAGTTAGAAGATTATAGTAATTCTTTAAAACTGGCCTCACAATATTCGTTAAGTCTTATTGAAGCGAGTCGCGATCCATTATTTGCCATCAGTCAAGAAGGTAAAGTCACAGACACAAATGAAGCTACAGTTGAAGCAACTGGTGTATCAAAAGATAAATTAATTGGTTCTAATTTTATTGATTATTTTACGGATTCTTCAAAAGCTAAAGAAAGTTATAAAGAAGTTTTTTCTAAAGGTTTCATTGCTGATTTTCCTTTAACCATTAAAGATCATAAATTAACGGAGGTTTTATTTAATGGTTCTATTTATAAATCTGAAGAAGGAAATGTTATAGGCGCCGTTTTGGTTGCTCGTGATATTACAGAACAAAGGATATTAGAGACTCAATTAACTGAAGCTAAAATTTTTGCAGAATTAGCCACAAGTATAGCTGAAGAAGCTAAACTGACAGCTGAAAACGCTACTCAAAAAGCGGAAGAAGCTGTAAAATCGAAACAACAGTTTTTGTCTAATATGAGTCACGAAATTCGTACACCGATGAATGCCATTATTGGTTTTACAAAAGTGGTATTAAAAACAGAACTTACAGCCAAACAAAAAGAATATTTAACAGCTATCAAAATGAGCGGTGATGCACTAATTGTTTTGATTAATGATATTCTAGATTTAGCCAAAGTAGATGCAGGAAAAATGACGTTTGAGAAAACGCCTTTTAAACTGAATTTATCTATAAAAGCCATGTTGCATCTTTTTGAAACTAAAATTCAAGAGAAAAATCTGAAATTAATTACCAATTATGATTCTAATATTCCTGAGGTTTTAGTTGGTGATCCGGTTCGTTTGCATCAAATTATTTTAAATTTATTAAGCAACGCCATCAAATTTACTAATGAAGGAAAAATTACAGTAAGTGTTAAATTAGTTGATGAAAATGAAGAAAAAGTAACCATTAAATTTTCTGTTGCTGATACTGGAATAGGTATTAAAGATACTAAAATTGAAAAAGTTTTCGAAAATTTTCAACAAGCAACAAGTGGAACTTCAAGAATATTTGGTGGAACTGGTTTAGGCTTAGCTATTGTGAAACAATTAGTAGAAGGTCAGAACGGAAAAATAGAAGTAGAAAGTACATTAGATGTGGGTTCTACATTTAGTTTTATTTTAGATTTTAATAAAACAAATGCTGAAGCTATTTTAGAGCCAGAAATGTTAGAATTAAATACGGATGTAAAAGATATAAAAATTTTAGTAGTTGAAGATATGGAATTGAATCAGTTACTTATGAAAACTCTATTAGACGATTTTGGTTTTGAATGTGAAATTGCGGCAAATGGTAAAATTGCTATCGAAAAATTAAAAGAAAAGGAATTTGATATTATTCTAATGGATCTACAAATGCCTGAAATGAATGGTTTTGAAGCTACGGAATACATCAGAAAGAAAATGAAATCATCCATTCCAATAATAGCTTTAACTGCAGATGTTACAACAGTTGATGTTGCTAAATGTAAAGAAGTTGGTATGAATGATTATGTTTCTAAACCAGTTGATGAACGATTATTGTACAGTAAACTTATTGGTATTATGAAAAAACCAATACTGATTATTGAGAAAAAAATAAATGGAAATATAAAAACCGAAGAAATAAGATTTGTCGATATGAGTTATTTGGTAAAATTAACCAAATCGAATCCAAAACTTATGGCTGAAATGATTACAGTATATTTAAAACAAACGCCACCTCTTGTATCAACCATGAGGAAAAGCTTTTCAGATAAAGATTGGGATTTGTTAGGAGCAACAGTTCATAAAATGATACCATCATTTGCCATTATGGGCATAAAACCTGAAATTACTGAAGTGGCCATGAAAATACAAGAATTTGCTCGTAGATTAGAATTATCTAAAGATTTGGATAAGTTAATACTACAACTTGAAAATGTATGTACACAAGCTTGTGTTGAGCTTGAATTGGAATTAATAAACTTAAATAAATCTACAGATGAATAACGGTAACAAAATAAAATTATTTCTAGTAGATGACGATGCAGTTTTCTTAAAAACTTTGGAAATTCAATTTTTAGATCACGCCGATTTTGAAATTGAAACTTTCGCAACAGGTGAGCTTTGTTTGGCCAATTTATCAAAAAATCCAGATATTGTTATTTTAGATTTTCATTTAGATGGAATCGAAAAAACAGCAATTAACGGTTTACAAACGTTAGATGAAATTAAGAAGTTTAATGCAGAAATTCCTGTGATTATGCTTTCTAGTCAAGATAAAATTGAAGTCGCTGTACAATGTATTCATCACGATGCATTTGATTATGTTGTGAAAAGTGAAACGGCTTTTTTTAGATTACAAAAAATTATTTCTTCTATTTTTAAATTGAAACAAATAAAAAAAGAATTGAACTGGTATATGGATAGAATGTAAAATTTTAAAATTATAGATTATGAAAACTGAACTATCTTCATTTTTACAAAAAATAGCTCTTGTTTTTTTGATAATTTCAGGACTTTATTTTGCTAAAGATTTTCTTATTCCATTATGTATTGGTGGAATTTTAGCCACACTTTTTTTACCCTTTTGTAATTGGATGCAAAGTAAAAGAATACCTAAAGGTTTGGCGGTATTTGTTTGCTTTTTTTCTATTTTGTTAATTATTACAACCCTGATTTCACTTTTAGGCTGGAAAATTTCTGAACTTTTTGAAGACTTTACTTTAATTAAACAAAAATCTATAGAAGTTGGAAATAGCTTGCAAAAATATATTTTCAATCATATGAATATTTCTATTGAAGAACAATTCATAATTTTGAAAAAAGAACAACCTTCTTATGCCAATATTTTCCAAATCGTTTTTGGCTCAGTTGCTTCAATCTTTGCGAGTTTAATTTTGGTTTTAGTTTATTTTGCTTTCTTGTTATATTACCGAGATCATATTAAAAATTTCTTGCTGAAAATTACAAAAACTTCCAAACAAGAAGAAATGGAACAAGTGATTTATAACGCCACAAAAGTTTCTCAACAATATTTATTAGGATTGTCAAAAATGATCGTGCTTTTATGGATTATGTATGCTGTTGGTTTCAGTATCATTGGTGTAGAGAATGCCATCTTTTTTGCCATACTTTGCGGCTTGTTAGAAATTGTACCTTATGTAGGAAATATCACTGGAACAATTTTAACCGTTTTAATCACAGCAATACATGGTGCAAATCCTACTTTATTGGGCGGAATTATATTGGTTTATGTAATTGTGCAACTTATTCAAGGTTGGCTTTTAGAACCATTAATTCTCGGGCCACAAGTTAAAATTAATCCGCTTTTCACAATTATCGTTTTAGTGCTAGGGCAACTTTTATGGGGAATTCCAGGAATAATTTTGGCTATTCCACTAACAGCCATTTTTAAAATTATTTGTGATCATATCGAACCTTTAAAACCTTATGGATTTTTAATTGGTGAAATTACTGTTCCTATGAAAAGAGAAGAAATCTTACAGAGTTTAAAAAGCTATTTGAAAAAATAATTTCCCAATACCTAGGAATATCATAACTTTTAACAAAAGTTGTATAAGAGAATTGCTACATAAGTGAAAGATATTTGTAGTAATAATTTTAAACAACTATTTATCATGAAAAAAGTATTATTTCTGTGTCTATGTATGGCATATACATTTACATCAAACGCGCAAACAGAAGACAAAAAATGGAATATTGGTTTACATGGTGGTGTTACTCAATATTACGGAGATTTAGGAAGAGATTGGTATGAAACTGGTAATACAATGTATGGTTTTGGTGGACTTTCAGTTTCTAGATATTTAGGAAAACATTTTGATGCGAATTTATTATTAACTAAAGGTACAATTGGTTATAATAATGGAGAAACTGCTGGTTTTAAAACAGATTTTAATGCCGCAACTTTAAACTTACGTTTCAATGTTCTTACTTCAGAATACATAGTTAGACCTTATTTATTTGCTGGAGCTGGTTTCTTTATTTTTGGTAATCAATTGAATTTCCATACTGAAAATTACGATTATATCTTGCCAAGTGCAGGTGGTGGATTTAATTTCAGATTATCACCAACAGTGAATTTAAACTTACAAGAATCATTCTTGTTCTCTAATAAAGACAGAAGAGATGGAATTGACAATGCTGATGGAGATTTAAAGAAAAAAGACGCTTATTTAACGCACATGGTTGGTCTTACTTTTAATTTAGGTGAAACTAAAGACACTGATGGTGACGGAGTTTCAGACAAAAAAGATCAATGTCCAGATACACCAGCAAATGTAAAAGTAGATAAATTAGGTTGTCCAATTGATAGAGATAAAGATGGAATTGCAGATTATTTAGATACTTGTCCAGATACTGCAGGTTCAGCGACACTTAATGGTTGTCCAGATAGAGATAATGATGGAGTAGAAGATGGTAAAGACCGTTGTCCAGATCAAGCTGGTACAATTGCTTTATTAGGTTGTCCAGATGCAGATAAAGATGGTGTTGCCGATATGGATGATAAATGTGCCAACACAAAACCAGGTACAAAAGTAGATGCTAAAGGTTGTCCAATGGATAGTGATAATGATGGTGTTACAGATGACTTAGATCGTTGTCCAGATGTTAAAGGTATTGCTAGTTTAAAAGGTTGTCCTGATGCTGATGGCGATGGTGTTGCCGATTTAGATGATAAATGCCCGAATGCAAAAGGTACTCTAGCTAATAAAGGTTGTCCAGAAATTGCTAAAGCAGATATTGTAAGAATTACGTATATCGGAAGTAAAATTTTCTTCGAAAATAATTCTGATAAATTAAAAGTGGCTTCTTTATCTCAATTAGATGAATTGTCTAAAATATTATACAAATATGATGGCGCAACTTTAACAATTGAAGGCCATACTGATAGTGTTGGAAAAGATGATTTCAATATGACTTTATCACAAAAACGTTCAGAATCAGTGAGACAATATTTAATTGGAAAAGGTATTTCAGATGCTAGATTAATTTCTATAGGATATGGTGAAACAAAACCAATCGCTACTAACAATACCACTTTAGGTAAAGCTAAAAACCGTAGAGTAGAATTAAAAACCAATTATTAAAAATATAAATTAAGGTTAGTTTTGTTTTTTTTGGAAATGGCTGTCAATATTCTTGGCAGCCATTTTTGTGTAATACAATTATGTAATACAATTATGTAATACAATTAGAAAATATAAACAGAAATATATAACAATTGCAAAGAATTATGTAACATGTCAGTGTTGATAATCAGGTACTTTTATATAAATAATTAAACATACTTATTATGAAAAAAAATGTATTAAAATTCGGATTGTTTTCAATGATTCTATTAGGAATGGTTTCTTGTGTTAATAAAGAAAAGGAATTAGCCGACAAAAGAATTAGCGAATTAGAGAGTTATGTAGATTCATTAAAAATGGTTTCTGCGGAAGAGCGTGCAGCGAATTGGGAACAAATTGCAGCAGATTATGAAGCTAAAAATGCTAGTGCAAATGAAGCTTTACAAAGTTTAGAAGAAAGCGATAAAGCTGCATCTCAAGAAAAAGTAAACGCATCTAATGCTGCATACGATGAGATTAAAGTTACTGTTACTACTAAAACAGAAGAAGGACCAGTTGCTGGTACAGGTGCTCCAGTAAAAGCTAGTCCGTCTCAATTATTAAGAGATAGATTATTTGGAGCTGGTAAAATTGGTTCAGATATGAACTTCGATTGGGTAAATAAAGACAATATTCTTGATGTATATGATAACTATTATGAAGCATATAAATCGAATAAAGAAACTTTCACAAGAGAAGATTATGATGAAGCTAAATTATTATTCGAAGCTTTAGATGCAAGAAAAAACACAGTTGAAAAAGAAGGATTATCTTCTTCAGACAATATGAAAATTGCTTCTATTAAAGTGAAATTATCTCCAATGTTTAAATTTAACAGAGCAGGAGCTAAAAGTAGAGAAAATTCAGATGCAAAAGAATAAACTTTAGACATTAAATTAAAGTTATAATAAAAAAGTCAATCAGAAATGGTTGACTTTTTTTATTTCTTAAAAACATAAAAACCTTTGAATTATATAAGTTAACAGTATTGTTATATAACTTTTTTTATGATAATAAACAGACCTTTATAAGGCATTAAAAATCAAAATTATGGCAACTAAAAAACAACATACTTTCGCACCAAAGAAAAGTGATAAGAAGAAAAATGAAGCAGCGAGTTCGAAAGAAAACTCTGCAAAAACGAAACAATCGATTAAAAAGAAAATGAATGAATTTGGTGATGACGATTCACTTTAAAATTCAACGTTTTAGGAATTGATAATTAAAATAAAAATCATATGAAAAACGCTTGTATACTTTTAATAACTTTATTTCTCTTGTTCAGTTGTAAAAAAAAATCTGATGAAAATGCTGCGGATTTAATTTTGAAAGACACAACTATGGAAGCGTTTTTTAAAGTGAATCCTGAAAGTGAAAAAATTAAAAAAGAAGTAAAATCATTCTATGAAAATAGAAATTTTGAATATGCATGGTTTACAGAAAATGGTATGATTCAAGCCGTTCCAAATTTTCAAAATCAATTGCAGAATTATAGTATTGCTTTCAATGATAAAACCTTTAATAACGATAAATTATATGCTTTTATTTCAAGTTTTAATTCAAATGATGATGAATCAAAAACTGACAAAAAACAAAGAGAAAATTTAGAGTTACTTTTAACAACAACTTTTTTTAAATATTCTGAAAAAGCATTTGCTGGAATCAAAAAAACACCACGACAATTAGATTGGTTTATTCCTCGAAGTAAAAAGAATTTTCAAGCTACATTAGAATCTTTGATTTTAAAAGATGAAAATGATGCTGTTTATCAACCTGTGAATGTTTATTATTCAAAATTGGTAGAAAAACTGATTTTATATCGTGAAATTAAGAAAAAAGGTGGATTTCCAACCATAATAACGGATATAAAAACACTTAAAGTTACCGAATCAGATCCTTGTATCGTTCAAGTAAAACAACGTTTATTTTTATCTGGAGATTTAAAAAGTAATGATAAAACCATTCTTTTTACGGAAAGTTTAAAAACAGCAGTTGTTAATTTTCAACAAAGATTAGGTTTACCAGAAACAGGAATTTTAGATGTAAAAACGATTAACGAAATGAACAAATCTGTCGATTTTCGTATCAAACAAATGCTAGTAAATTTAGAACGTTTGCGTTGGGTTCCAGTTGAAGTGGAAAGTGATTATTTATTAGTTAACATTCCTGAATATAAATTGCACATTTTCAAAGACAAAAAATTATTTTGGGAAGCAAATGTTGTAGTTGGTAAGGAAGCTAATCAAACTACAATTTTTAAAGGTCATATTTCCAGAATTATGTTAAATCCATATTGGAATATTCCGAATAGTATTATCAATAATGAAATTTTGCCTGCCATAAAAAAAGACGGAAATTACTTGTCTAAAAACAGTATGGAAGTTGTTTCTTTTAATGGTGAACCCATGGATGAATCTAGTATTAATTGGAATAAATACACCAAAAATGTGCCTTTTTTAATTAGGCAAAAACCCGGAAAAGATAATGCTTTAGGAGAAATGAAGTTTCTTTTTCCAAATAGTTTTAGTATTTATTTACACGACACACCATCAAAAGAATTATTTGATAGAACGAAAAGAGATTTTAGTCACGGATGTATTCGTGTTGAAAACCCTAAAAAGTTAGCGATGTATTTGCTTGAGAATGACAAAACTTGGACGAAAGAAAAAGTAGATAAAGTACTAAAAACTGATACAGAAACCGGGATTTCAGTTAAACCAAATATGCCGGTATATATCGCCTATTTTACAGCTTGGGTAGATCATAAAGGAAATTTAAATTTTAGAAATGACATTTACAATTTAGATGAACAATTGGCAAAAGAAATTTTTGCTGACTGATTTTAAATCAATTAAAAAAACAATTATGAATTCATATCTAAAAAATATATTTGAAGACACAGGAAATATTGCCTTGTTCACAGGAAGGTTTTTTAAAGAAATTATAAAACCACCTTTTCAAATCAACGAATTTATCAGACAATGCTATGCAATTGGTTATAAATCATTACCATTAGTTTCCATTACAGGATTCATTATGGGTTTGGTTTTAACAATTCAATCCCGACCAACAATGATTCAGTTTGGAGCAGAAAGTTGGTTGCCAAGTATGGTTTCTTTGTCGTTAGTTAGAGAAATAGCACCTGTAATTACGGCATTAATTTGTGCAGGAAAAATTGCATCTGGAATTGGTGCCGAATTAGGTTCTATGAAAGTTACCGAACAAATTGACGCGATGGAAGTTTCGGCTATAAATCCGTATAAATATTTAGTCGTAACCAGAATTTTAGCCACAACATTAATGCTCCCAATTTTAGTGCTTTTTGCCGATTTTGTTGGAATTTTTGGCGGTTATATAGGTTTTAATGTTCGTGGAAGCATGAGTATGTTTGCTTATTTTTCTGAAGTAATTGAAAATATAGGGTTTTTAGATTTTATTCCTGCTGTGATTAAAACATTTTTCTTCGGATTTTTTATTGGTTTAATTGGTTGCTATAAAGGATTTAATGCTTCAAGTGGAACAGCAAGTGTTGGTATTGCAGCCAATGAAGCTGTTGTTGCCGCCTCACTTTCTGTTTTTATACTTGATATGTTAGCTGTTCAAATAACCGATTTATTTTTCTAAAAATCATGGATACTAAAACAATCATATCAATTAAAAATTTAAGTAAATCATTTGGAGAAAATGAAGTGCTAAAAGATGTAAACTTAACTGTAAATAAAGGGGAAGATTTAGTGATTTTGGGTCGTTCTGGAACTGGAAAATCAGTTACTATAAAATGTTTAGTCGGATTGGTAGAAGTTGATAAAGGTGAAATTTTTGTTTTTGATAAAGATGTTACGAAACTAAAAAACAATGAACTTAATGAAATTAGATCCAGAATTGGATTTATGTTTCAAAATGGCGCTTTGTATGATTCAATGTCGGTGCGACAAAATTTAGCATTTACATTAAAGCATCATTCTAAAGAAGTAATAGAAGAAGAAGAAATTGAAAATCAAATCATTGAAGCTTTAACAAGCGTAGGATTAGAAGATGCTATTGATCAAATGCCAGCAGAATTGTCAGGTGGAATGCGTAAAAGAATTGCTTTGGCACGAACATTAATTATTAAACCAGAAATTATTTTATATGACGAACCTACATCAGGTTTAGATTCAATAACTTCTAGAGAAATAAGTGAATTAATTCTTTCGGTTCAAAAAAAATATAAAACCGCATCAATCATTATTACGCACGATATGGCTTGTGCGAAACTAACAGGAAACAGAATTATGATTCTTAATGAAGGCATAATATATGCAGAAGGAACTTATGAAGAATTAGAGAATAGCACCGATGAATGGGTGCGATCTTTTTTTATTTAATTTAAAAATAATAGTATGACAAAGAATTCGAATTATACATGGAAACTAGGAATGTTTGTCATTTTAGGATTAGCCTTGTTTATGATAACCATTTACTTTATTGGTAATAACAAAAACTTATTTACTTCAACTTTCGAATTAAAATCGCAGTTTAAAAATGTAAGCGGTTTGAAAGTAGGAAACAACGTTCGTTTTTCAGGAATTAATGTAGGAACAGTAAAGGATATTGAATTTCTTTCAGATTCTGCTGTTATGGTCAATATAGTTATCAAAGAAGATGTTCAACAATACATTAAAACAGATGCTATTGCTAGTATTGGTTCAGATGGATTAATGGGCGATAAAGTTTTGTCTATTTCTCCAGGATCCTCATCTAATAAAATGGTTCAAGACAAAGGAACTATTCGTTCAATGACAACTGTAGATATGGAAGATTTAATGAAAGGTTTGAATAAGAGTGTGGAAAATGCTCAAATTATAACCGAACAATTATCTGAATTTAGTACAAAAATTAACAAAGGAAAAGGTGCGTTAAATAAGGTTTTAACAGATGAAGAATTTGCAGATGGACTTGAAAAAACGATACTAAATTTAAAAACAAGTTCTGATGAGTTTGTTGTTTTTACGACTAATATGAATGACAAAAATGGAACTTTATCAAGGTTAATGACAGATCCAAAATATGCCAATTCTGTTGAAAATACTTTAGATAATTTAGAGAAAAGTTCTAACGAATTTGAAATGTTTTCAAAAAAATTAAATAATGACAAAGGGATTTTGTCCAAGCTTGTTGGTAATGAACGTTTAGCTACATCTTTAGATTCTTCACTTATGAATATCGAAAAAGCTTCAAAAAATATAATCGAAATTGAAGAAGCTGCTAAGCATAATTTTTTACTTCGAGGTTATTTTAAGAAAAAAGAAAAAGCGTTAGAAAAGAAAAAATTAACAACAGGAAATTAAAACCTATGAATTACATAAACTTTTAACAGCATACTACAACATAGCTAACTCGTTTCAGCATCAACTTTGTTTCATATTAATAACTTAAATAAAAAACATGAAACGAAAAAAACTATTATCAGTAATTGTGCTATCAATTGCTGCGTTATTTGGAGCTTGTTCAGAAGATGATTTTCAAGAAACTATAGGGCTTTGCCCGGAAGTATCAGCCACTAGTCCAGCAAATGGAGAAACTAGTGTAGCCTTAAATAAAGTGATTACAGTTACTTTTAATAAGGAAATGAATCCTTCAACAATAAATGCAACATCATTTACTATTGTAAATGGAACTACAAGTATTCCTGGAATAATTACTTATTCAGGAAATACAGCATCTTTTACACCAACAGTTAATCTTGTAGCTAACAAAACTTATATAGGTAAAGTTACAACAGCGGTAAAAGATTTAGATGGCAACGCAATGCTTGAAGATTTTATTTGGACTTTTAGTACAGGTACAACGTTGCAACCATTAGTAATTTCTACAGATCCAGCAAGTAATGAAACAGGCGTAGTATTAAATAAAATTATTACTGCCACTTTTAATACAGCAATGAATCCAACAACTATTAATGGAACTTCATTCACCTTAAAACAAGGTACAACTTCAATTGCAGGTGTAGTTTCTTATTCTGGTACAACAGCTTCTTTTGTTCCAACATTACCGTTATCGATAAATACAGTTTATACGGCAACTATTACAACTGGAGTCCAAAATGTTTCTGGAATAGCGCTTTCAAGTGATTATGTTTGGAACTTTACAACAGGAACACTTACTGCTCCAATTGTAATGTCAACAGATCCACTAAATAGTGAAACGGGTGTAGCATTAAATAAAATTATTACGGCATCATTTAATATGCCAATGGATCCATCAACCATTTCTGGAACTACTTTTATGGTAAAAATTGGTACTAATTCAGTATCAGGAACAGTTTCTTATATTGGTACAACGGCAACATTTACTCCTTCGAGTAATTTATCTAACAATACAACTTATACTGCAACAATTACTACAGGAGCTAAAAACTTAGCTGGTGTTTCAATTGCAAATAATTATGTTTGGACTTTTAATACCAATACAACTGCTAGTACACCATTTGTAAATTTAGGTTCAGTGGAAAGATTCGGAATTATTGCAGGTGTTGGAGTTAGTAACAATGCAGGTTTTAGTGAAATTCATAATATGGATGTCGGAATTAGTCCAGGTGTGCGTTCTTCTATATCTGGATTTCCACCAGCAATTGTGGTAAATGGAGCTATTTATGCTTCAGATGATTTAGTTCCAACAGGTGTAGCTGCCATGTTAATTCAAGCAAAACAAGATTTAACAAATGCCTATTTATTTGCTGAAGGTGCAACATCACCAGCACCAGCAACGGTTTCTGGTGATCAAGGTGGTTTAACTTTGGCTCCAGGGATATACAAATCAACATCAACTTTACTAATTCAATCAGGCGATTTAACGCTTGACGCACAAGGTGATCCTAATGCGGTTTGGATTTTCCAAATTGCATCTGACTTTACTACTGTTGGTGGTGCAGGTGGAAGTATAATTTTAAGTGGTGGAGCTCAAGCTAAAAATGTGTTTTGGCAAGTTGGAAGTTCAGCAACAATTGGTAATGGTACTGCATTTAAAGGAAATGTATTAGCCTTAACTTCAATTACGATGGGACCTAACGCAACAGCTGTAGGTAGAATGTTAGCGAGAAACGGATCTGTTGTAATGACAAGTACTAATATAATTGACAAACCTTAATTCATACAATTATGAAATCAAATTTTAAATTAATAATAGGATCATGCCAAGCATGGTCCTTAAATAAACTGCCGTTGAAAAATTTTATCTTAACAGCCTTGTTGTATTTAACAACTATAACTTCAATGCAAGCACAAGAAGTTCAATATTCTAATCCTTCTTGGTGGTTTGGTGCAGCAGCTGGAGCGAATTTCAATTTTTATCGCGGTTCAACTCAAACGCTTAATGCAAATTTTACAGCGCCAACAGCATTTCATGATGGATTTGGAGCAGGTTTATATTTAGCACCGCTTTTAGAATACCATCGTCCAAATTCAGCTTGGGGATTTATGTTCCAGGCTGGTTATGATAGTAGAAAAGGAAAGTTCGACCAAGTTATGACACCATGTGATTGTCCTGCGGATTTATCAACAAAATTGAGTTATTTAACTATCGAACCAAGTATCAGATTGGCGCCGTTTAAATCTAACTTTTATTTATATGGTGGACCAAGATTAGCTTTCAACTTAGATAAATCTTTTGTGTACGAACAAAGTATAAACCCTAATTTTCCTGCGCAAATACCAAGTCCTGATGTGACTGGTGATTTTAGTGAAGTTGAAGAAACAATACTTTCAATGCAAATTGGTATGGGTTATGATATTCCTCTTTCTTCAGCAAACAGAAAAACGAAGTTTGTACTTTCTCCATTTGTTACTTTTCAACCTTATTTCGGACAAAATCCAAGAGCAATTGAAACTTGGAATTTAACAACAATAAGAGCAGGAATTGCTTTAAAATTAGGTGGTGGTAAAGCTATTGAAAATGCTAATGTTGCAGATGGTGAAGTGCAGTTTTCAGTTGCTCAACCGGAAAATGTGTTGGTGGAAAACAGAGTTAGAGAAGTATTTCCATTAAGAAATTATATCTTTTTTAATCTAGGTTCAACGGAAATCCCTAGTCGTTATGTGCTTTTAAATAAAGATCAAGTTAAAGATTTTAAGGAAGATCAAGTTCAATTCTCTACTTCAAAAAATACAACTAGTGGGCGTTCAGAAAGACAAATGATTGTGTACTATAATGTAATTAATATTTTAGGAGATAGAATGCAAAAAAATCCATCTTCAACTATTAAATTAGTGGGTTCATCAGAAAGAGGACCAGAAGATGGACGTGCAATGGCTCAAAGTGTAAAAGATTATTTAACTTCAGTTTTTAACATCAATTCTTCAAGAATTGCAGTTGAAGGAAGAACAAAACCAGTTATTGCATCTGAACAACCTGGAGGAACAAATGAATTGCTTTTACTTCGTGAAGGTGATCAGAGAGTTACAATTGAAAGTAATTCTCCAGAATTATTAATGGAATTTCAAAGTGGAGACGCGCCATTGAAACCCATTGAAATTTATACTACTTCACAAAATACAAATCCAGATGAAATTACTTTTAATGTAGCTGGTTCTAAAGAAGTGTTTTCAACTTGGTTCTTAGAATTGAAAGATGAAAATGGAAAAGTGAAAAAATTCGGACCTTATACAGATGATAAAGTTATTATTTCTAGAAAATTAATCTTGCAAAATCAAAAACAAGGTAACTTTAATGTAAAAATGACTGAAACAACTTTAACTGGTAAAACAGTTACAAAAGACGCAACGGTTTATATTTTACCATATGTAGCACCAAAAGTTCAAGAAAGTATTAGATTTAGTGTTATTTATGAATTTAACGAATCTAAATCAATTGCTATTTATGAAAAATATTTAACGGAAATTGTTACTCCAAAAATTCCAATTGGTGGAACGGTAATTATTAAAGGTTATACAGATATTATTGGTGAAGAAAGTTACAATAAGAATTTATCTTTAGCGAGAGCGAATGATGTAAAAACCATCATTGAAAAAAGCTTGGCGAAATCGGGTAGAAATGACGTGAAGTTTGAAGTTTATGGAAGTGGTGAAGACGAAAGTAAATCGCCATTTGATAATAAATATCCAGAAGAACGTTTTTATAACAGAACTGTTGTAATTGATATACTTCCAGCACAATAAATTAAGTTAATACAATAAATTTAAAAGAGCAACTTTAATTAGTTGCTCTTTTTTGTTTTATAAAAACCTATTAATTATGAAACTTTTTGATGATTTTATATAACAATTTACTGTGAAATAAGCTTCAACTTTACATTATAACTTAAAACACATATTATCATGAAAAAATTATCAATTTATCTTATGTTATTACTTTTATCAGTAAACATAATTCCAACTTCTGCTTATGCTGAAGTAAGTCATACAAGCTCTATAAAAAACAGTCCAAAAGAAATTCCTGCCGAAGCTAAAGTCTTGATTGATCGCTTGAAAGAAATTAGAAAAATGGATAAATCAGAAATGACAAGAGCTGAGAAAAAAGAACTTCGTAAAGAAGTTAAAGCAATTAAAACAACTTTAAATACTTCATACAATGGAGTTTATATTTCAGTTGGAGCAATTATCATAATTATATTATTATTAATTCTAATTTAATATTTGGTTAATTTTAATTTTTAAAAAGCACCAAATTTATTTGGTGCTTTTTCAATTTCTAAAAAAAATAAAATGAAAACGGAAAAAGAACTCAATGAAAACATAGTAAAAATGACTATGACCATTCGGAATGAATTCCCTGAATTAATGAAATTTCTTGGTGAAATGCCTCAAACAATTCCGAATCAAGAAAATCCTGAAATCAGCCGTAAAATCCTCCAAGATTATTACGATTCTTTAGAAGATTTACTTCGAAAATATGCACCTAATCATAAAGGTTTTATTAATAATTTTTAAAAGTTTACAACATGGAAGCAATCAAAAAAAAAGCAGTTTATATGGATCATTTCATGGCAACCATAATTGAACACACAAATACAGCAGCATTTATAAAAACTATAAAATCTGAGTTCAATCATTTTGAAAAAGAAAGAATTTTACAAAAAGGGGAAAGTCATATGCACAATAAAGAGCAAGATTTTCAACTAGAATTTTATCTAAAACTTAAAGATGAATTACAGGATTATAAACATGTTTTGTTATTTGGTTCAACCAATGCGAAAACCGAATTTGCAAATATTTTACAAGCGGATATTAAGTTTTCGGATGTGGAAATAATCATTAAAAATACAGATAAACTTACAGATAACGAACAAATTGAATTTGTAAACGATTGCTTTTATATCCATTAAAAATGAAAAAGTTTTATTTTAATGTGGAACGAAATTTTGAAAAATTAGTTTCACTAGCAACAAAAGTTTTGGGTAATTCAATCACATTTATTTTAGCTTGTATTTTGGTTTTGTTTTGGTGGGTTACTACTTTATTTAAATCAAATGATTTGCATCAAAATATTGGTGATTTCATTTTTGGAACCACTTTTTTAAGTTTATTTATTATTCAAAAATCATTCAATAAATATTCTGCATTAATTCATTTAAAAGTGAATGAATTAATTGCTTCACACGAAACAGCAGATAATTCAGTAATTGATACACATCAAAAAACGGAACACGAAATTAGAGAATTGTCTAAAGAATATATAGAAAATGATGAAGAAATTCAGAAGGTTAACGAAGAAAAATTAAAATATAAATTAAACGAAGCAAATACAGATAATCAAATTTAAAACTAGGAATAATATAAGTTTTCTAGGAAATTTTATAACTCACAATAGTCCTATTAGAATGACCTTTACAATATTAAAAATAACATTAAACATATAAACATGAAAAGAATTGTATTAGTAGCTAGTTTGTTAATCGGATTATCATTTAGCGCTCAAGCACAAAACACTTCAAAAAACGCACTTGGTTTGCGTTTAGGGGATAACGACGGATTTGGTGGAGAAATTTCTTATCAAAGAAAATTATCTGACAACAACAGGTTAGAATTAGATTTAGGTTGGAGAAACAGTAATCATGTGGATGCCATTAAATTAGTAGGTTTATACCAATGGGTTTGGAATATTGAAGGTGGATTCAACTGGTACGCTGGTGTTGGTGCTGGAGTAGGAAGTTGGAGTTATGACTATGATAATAATGGGAATGATTTTGGTAATGATTATGACGATAGTGGTGCTTTTGCTTTAATTGCTGGAGATATTGGTATCGAATATAATTTTGATGTTCCAATTCAACTTTCATTAGATTTTCGTCCAGAATTATACTTTAATTCTGATGACTTTAGAGAAGATAATTTCGGACCAGACATCGCTTTAGGAATCAGATTCCGTTTTTAATTAAGATTATCAGATTATTAATTTAAAAAATATAAACATGAACACGACAGAGTTAAAAGGAGATTGGGAAGTACAAAAAGGGAAACTCAAACAAAAATTTGCCAAATTAACAGATAACGATTTGTTATTTGTTGAAGGTAAAAAAGATGAAATGTTAGGAAAGCTTCAAATAACTTTAGGTAAATCTAAAGAAGAGTTGCAAAAACTAATTGAAAAATTATAAACTATAGAAATTATGAGCAATTTATTATATACAGTCGCGGTGATTTTAATCATCTTCTGGGCTATCGGTTTTTTTGCATATAGCGCAGGATCAATCATTCATATCTTACTAGTTATTGCAATTATTGCAGTATTATTAAGACTTATTCAAGGTAAACAAATATAAATCATTTAAAAATTAAAATCATGGATTCAGGAAAAGCAGCCTTAGGCATAGTATTAGGAGTTGGTGTAGGAGCATTATTAGGTGTTTTATTTGCACCAGATAAAGGTTCAAAAACAAGAAAAAAAATCATGGATAAAGGACATGATTTTGCAGATGGATTAAAAGGCAAATTTGAAGGTTTATCTCAAGATATTTCTAACAAATATGATACTTTATTAGAAGAAGCAAAAACATTGGTTGCTCCAAAATAAAACTTAAATCACAATGGAAAATAACACAACAACAATAGAGAAACTGATTGAGAAAGCTGGCATTTATAGCAAAACTACGCTAGAATTATGTAAGTATGAAGCGGTATATAAATCTGCTGATTTATTTTCAAATTTAGCGGCAAAATTAGCTATTTCTATTGTTGTTGTTCTATTTTTATTGTTCACAAGTATTGGATTGGCCTATTTTTTAGGTGACTATTTAGGCGAAGTTTATTATGGTTTCGCTATCATTGGATTAGGCTATTTGTTTATCGCAATTCTATTTTATATTTTCAAAGAAGAATGGATTAAAACTCCTGTTAGTAACTTCATTATTAGTAAAATGAGCAATAAAGATCCGAAATGAAATCACCATTAACAACAAGTTTGCGTAAGCAAACATCAATAAATAAAAGGTGATAACATATATGACCACTAAAAAATAAATTTTTCATATATGAAAACTATAAATCAAAAAAGTGAATTGGAAGCTAAAATAGCTCTTTTAAAAAGCAAGCAAGCAACCGAATTCGTCAATCTAAAAGATCAATATCATGTTACAATTGATAGTTTTAAACCTTTCAATTTAATTAAGGACTCAATAGGAGATGTGCTTATGTCGCCAAATTTAAAGGCAAATTTAATTAGTGGCGCTATTGGTTTTGGTTCTAATTATTTGACTAGAAATGTGTTAAATGAAGATTCCAGAAATCCTATTAAAAGAGTTTTGGGTAAAGTATTAAAATTTGCAATGAAAAACTTTATTGAAAGAAAATGATGAAATCTAGTGATATAAATTAAACCTTTTTGCCTCAATAAAATAGAAACCGATTCCGAAAGCATCGGTTTTTTTTATGGGTAAAATATAATGAAAAATATATTAGTAAGTAATTAAGCTAGGTTTTGAAAGCTCAAAATTCTGTAATCTAAAATCTTCAGTTGATATAGAATTGGTTTTAAATAACGAATTACCATCAGGAATATTTGGATAATAAGATAACGAAAACTGAAAGGAATTAAAAATCAAATAATCATTACTAATAATCACACCTAAACTAATTTGGGAATACACTTTACTTTTGCTAAAACCAATTTCACTCTGACCTAACATTCCGGCTGTATAACTTACATATGGATTTAATCGGAAACCAATAACTCGCCAAGGCGAATAACCTTGCGATTGAATAGTTAATAAGAGTTTTTTAGTTCCAAATAATGTTTCACTGTTGAAGCCATCAATTCCATTATTAGCACCATTTAAAGTAAGTCTGTCATAGTTAGAATCCAATCTGTTATTGCCAATAATTAGCTGTGGTTTAACAAATTGTCGAAACTTCCATTTCCCAATTTCTTGCAAGTTTGTAAAATAGATAAGTCGTAAACTAGTGACAGTCTGATTGGTTTTTCCTGAATCTAAAAATGTTCCCGATTCTAAATTTCCACTCAAATAGCCAAATTTGAAATAATCTCCAATTTCAATTCGCGCACCAGCATAAAATTTATATTCACCATATTTTTTTTGATAACCAGTAGTAATGTTGTAAACAAATCCTGAAGCCACATCTTCCACCACATTAAAATTAAAAATATACTTGTCTTGTGTAAATTTTCTAGAAGTTATTCCAAAACTAATCAAATACAATTTTTCAGTAGAATATATATTTAAACTATCGGTATTAATAAAAGGTTTTTCAGTGAAATTTCTATTATAAAATCGGGCACTTGTAACTAAATTTGTTGTTCTTTTATATTCCGTATTTCCTTTAAAAATCTGAAAAGCATGTCCAGCCCAATAATCTTGATAATTGAATTTAGCATTTTGTAAAACTTCCGTTTGATTCAAATCTGCAGTTAAAATTTTATTCAAGTTTTGTCCTAAATTAACTCCAGCTGCCCATCGTGCAAATGAAGAAAAAAAGGGTCTTTCAATGGTTATAGATTTGGCATAATTTCGATCTAAATCAATTTCATAATTCAATCGCGAACTTATAAATGTATTTCGAATTGTTGGAATGAAATAATTTATACTATATCCATTTTGTTTGCTAGTAAGGCTTTTGGTATATGAATTGGAAAACTCATGACCGAAACCGAAAAAGTTTTTTTCCTTGAGATAAAATTTTGATTTTGTACTTGATGAAGAAACATCTGGAACCAAACTCCAGGAATCTAAAACTCGAATATAAACATCTACAGAATCTCCTGAAACAACTTTCATGTGTGAAGTCACGCTTCTTGTAAATCGCTGCCCTCTAATTAATCTTTCCGATTCTTTAACTAATAAGGAATCTAATGGTTTGTTTTTTCTAATTAGAAGTAAATTCTTAATTGCTAATTTTTTGGTTTTTAAATGTAAAGAATTTCCAGCCTTTTGAGCGAAAATTTTTGGAGTTTGTGTAGAATCACTATCCGAATATCCAAAAGGATCTAAAGTTGTAATTTCTATATTACGAATTATTTTTCCTTCGTATTGTTTGTAGTTTTTGGTTGGAATTTTTTTTGCTCTTTTCTTTTTGACTTTTGTTTTCGCAACTGGATTAAAAATTAGTTTATGTATGAATTTAGTAAACTTTCTTTTTTTAGAATATTTTTCAATATCACGATATCCTTTTGATGAATCTTTCTTAACCTCGTTTTTTTGCGCAAACGAAACTTGATAACAAGAAAGTATCAAAACAAAAAATAAATATTTGTGTTTTAAAAACATTAGGATTTTAATTACCAAAATTAGTATTTAAAACACTGAAATGCTATTTATATGTGAATTATGAAACATTTTGGAGAAATTATGACAAGTGTAATCAATGTGTTACTTGTAAATTTGTAATGTAACAATTAAACAATAAATATTATGAAACTAGCAATCTTAAGTACAATAGCATTTTTGTTCTCAATTCAAATTGAAGCGCAAAACACTCAAACGGAAGTCAAGACAAAAACCACTACGGTAAAAGATTCTGACGGAACTCGAAAAACAGTTAAAACTGAAGTAATTAAAAAAGAACAAAAAGTTCAATTAGGTGAAGAAAAAGCAGGAACAAAAAATATTCCTACTGTAGATTCTCCAATTGAAGTAACCAAAACTACAAAAATTACAAATCCAGACGGAACAACCAGAACGGTTGACGTGGATAGAAGTTCGTATTACGAATCTAACGGTAAAATATATAAATTAGATCTTGATCCTTATGGTTATATTATCACTCAAGGTGAAATGAGAGCTTTATTAAGAAAAACATCAACTAATAGTTATATTTTCAGATCAGATAATAAAACAGCTATTGGCTATTTCGATACGGAAGGAAATTTAGTTGTTGAATATTATGATGAAAAATTAGATATTGTTAGCATTGAAAAATATGCAGTAATTAAAAAATAATTAAAATTAGGGGTTAATTTTAAAATCGATTCATTCATTTGGGTCGATTTTTTTTGTAACAATTGTAACTGTTCGTCTTTTTAGTAAAAACTATCTTTGTGATAAATATCATTTATGTCTAAATTTAGATAAATGATATTTATCACAATTTTATTAAAAAAATACCACTAAATTTGTATACGAATTTAATTGAATAACACACATGAATATAGAACAAATTTATACAGGTTGTTTGGCTCAAGGTGCCTATTATATTACTTCAAATGGTGAAGCTGCTATTATTGATCCACTTCGTGAAACAACTCCTTATATCACAAGATTAACAAACGATAACGTAAAACTAAAATATATTTTCGAAACGCATTTTCATGCCGATTTCGTTTCTGGACATTTAGATTTAAGCAATCAAACTGGTGCTTCAATTGTGTATGGACCAAATGCAAATCCCGATTTTGAGATTATTTCTGCAAAAGATGAACAAATTTTTGAAGTGGGAAATATCAAAATTAAAGTTTTGCATACGCCAGGTCATACCATGGAAAGTACGTGCTACTTACTAATTGATGAAAATGGTAAAGATCATGCGATATTTTCGGGTGATACTTTATTTATTGGTGATGTGGGTCGACCAGATTTAGCTCAAAAATCAGCAACAATGACGCAAGATGAATTAGCTGGAATTTTATTTCATTCTTTACGAAATAAAGTAATGGTTTTAGCGGATGATGTAATGGTTTATCCAGCACACGGAGCAGGTTCGGCTTGTGGAAAAAACATGAGTAAAGAAACGGTTTCAACAATCGGTGAACAAAAAGAAAAAAATTATGCGTTGCGTGCGAACATGACAGAAGCAGAATTTATCTCAGAAGTTACAGATGGTTTATTGCCTCCGCCAGCATATTTCGGAATGAATGTAGCGATGAATAAAAAAGGAATTCCTTCTTTTTCATCTATCTTAAATAATGGAATGAGAGAAATTACGGCTAACGAATTCGAAACGATTGTAGAAGATTCTGGAGCCTTAATTTTAGATACTAGAAACAGCGGTGATTTCGCTAAAGGATTTGTTCCTCAAGCAATCAACATTGGAATTAATGGAGATTTTGCTCCTTGGGTTGGTGCTTTAATTGCAGATGTAAATCAACCAATTGCATTAATTACTGAAATTGGAAAAGAAACAGAAACCGTAACGCGTTTATCTCGTGTTGGTTTTGATAACATTTTAGGTCATTTAAAAGGTGGTTTTGATGCTTGGAAAGCCGCTGGTTTTGATGTAGATACTGTAAATAGAATTTCTGCACAACAATTTGAAAAGGAAGTAAAAATCGGCGAAAGCACAATTATTGATACAAGAAAAGAAGGTGAGTACGAAGCGGAACACGTGGAAGAAGCTTATAGTAGACCTTTAGCATACATTAACAATTGGGTAAAAGACATCAATCCGAACGAACACTTTTTCTTGCATTGTGCAGGAGGATATCGTAGTATGATTGCAGCTTCTATTTTACAAGCTCGCGGTTATAGAAATTTCTCAGAAATTGATGGTGGTTTCAATGCAATTGCAAAAACGGAATTACCAAGAACAAATTTTATCTGTCAAAGTAAAACTATGTAAGGATTTTACAACAAATATATGTTTACAAAACCGATTCTATTTCTTGAATCGGTTTTTTTTATTTAGATTTACGTCATTAAAACTAGAAAACAATGAGTCACGGTAAATTAAGAGAAGATACAACTTGCCAAAACTGTGGTGATGATGTTACAGTGCAATTTTGCCCTTCTTGTGGACAAGAAAATACAGAGACTAAAAAATCGTTTCACTATTTGTTTACGCACTTTTTAGAAGATTTAGTGCATTATGATAATAGTTTTTGGAAAGCTATCAGATACTTATTATATACGCCAGCTACTTTGTCTAACATTTATCTTAATGGTCAAAGACAAAAGTTCATGGCACCAGTCAAGCTTTTTATCTTTATTAACTTTTTTGCATTTTTTGTTTTTAATGCTTTTGTATTTCACGATATGGAAGAAATTGTAACAGCTGATAAAGAAGTTAATAGCAAATTTTTAGATAGAAAAAATGTATTTACTGATGATGAAAAATTTATAGGAAGTAAAGAAGTTAGTACCGAAGAATCTTGGTTAGATATTAATATTAATGATAAAATAACCAAATTGAACCAAAAATATACGATTGGGGAAATTTATAGAATGATGTTTAATAAGGCAATTGCTAATTTACCAAAATGGATTTTCTTATTTATGCCGTTTTTTGCTTTTGGTTTATGGCTCACACACGATAAAAAAAAATGGTGGTATTTTGATCATGGTATTTTTACTTTTCATTTTTTTTCCACCTTTTTGTTGATACTTTCGTTTTCTACTATAATTTCAACTTTAGTTGGATTAAGCGCTTATGAATGTAATGAATGGTACGAATTTGGTGTTTTTCTGATTCTGCAAGTAATATTCTTCACTTCTTATCGAAAATTTTATCAAGAATCTAGAATTATAACCTTTTTAAAATTTGGTTTCATCTATTTATTTAATTTTTTAATGCTAATTATTATCATGTTATTAGCCCTTCTTCATACTGTATATACCTTATAAAAAATGAAAAAAGTAATACTTATAACTGGTGGTTCATCAGGAATTGGAAAAGCCATTGGTGAATTCTTATTAGAAAAAGGATTTGTGGTTTATGGTACGAGTAGAAACGCTTCAGCCATTTCAGATTCAAAAATAAAATTAGTCGATTTAGATGTTAGAAACTCAGATTCAATCAAAGCTTGTATAGCCAAAATTATAGAACTAGAAGGAAAAATTGATGTTTTAATTAATAACGCTGGAGTAGGAATAACTGGACCATTAGAAGAAATTCCGTTAGAAGAAATTAAAAATAATTTTGAAACGAATGTTTTCGGACCAATAGAAACCATGAAAGCGGTTTTGCCACAAATGCGTACTCAAAAAAGCGGATTAATTATCAATATTACTTCCATTGCAGGTTATATGGGATTGCCTTTTAGAAGTATTTACTCGTCTTCAAAAGGAGCATTAGAACTAATTACCGAATCGTTACGAATGGAAACGAAAGCTTTTGGAGTTCACATTACAAACGTGGCACCAGGTGATTTCGCAACAGATATTGCCTCGCGTCGTTTTCATGCACCAGTTATTAAAGGTTCTGCTTACGAAAAAGTATATCAAACTCAATTAGATATGATGAACGAACACGTTTCTGGCGGTAGTAATCCGATTGAAATGGCAATCGCAATTCATCAAATTATTGAAACAAAAAAACCAAAAGTACATTATAAAGTAGGAGCATTTATGCAAAAATTCTCCATCGTTTTAAAAAGAATTTTGCCAGATAAAATGTACGAGAGAATCCTAATGAATCATTATAAATTATAATTGAAACTTGAAATTGAAGTTTTAAATCGTAATTTTGTAAAAAAGAATAAAAGTCAACTTAATTAAATATACAGAAAATGAAATTTTTTATTGATACAGCAAATTTAAAAGACATCGCAGAAGCACAAGAATTAGGTATTTTAGATGGTGTCACTACAAACCCGTCATTAATGGCTAAAGAAGGCATTACTGGAAAAAATAATATCTTAAAACATTACGTAGATATTTGTAATTTGGTTGATGGTGATGTAAGTGCAGAGGTAAACGCACTTGATTTTGAAGGAATGATTAAAGAAGGAGAAGAATTGGCTGATTTACACGAACAAATTGTGGTAAAATTACCAATGACTAAAGATGGAATTAAGGCGTGTAAATATTTTTCTGATAGAGAAATTAAAACTAACGTAACTTTGATATTTTCTGCTGGACAAGCTTTATTAGCTGCTAAAGCAGGTGCTACTTATTGTTCACCATTTTTAGGTCGTTTAGATGATATTTCAACGGATGGTTTAAATTTAATTGATGAAATTCGTCAAATTTATGACAATTATGGTTTCGAAACTCAAATTTTAGCTGCTTCAGTTCGTCATACGATGCACGTTGTAAACTGTGCGAAAATTGGCGCAGATGTAATGACTGGACCTTTATCTTCTATTACTGGATTATTAAAACATCCTTTAACAGATATCGGAATTGCTCAATTCGTAGCGGATTACGAAAAAGGAAATAAATAATATTTCAAAACATATAAAAAGGCGTCTCGATAAATCGGGACGCCTTTTTTAATTATAATATCTTGTCATGCTGAGCGTCCCGAAATTTCGGGAGAAGCATCTATTTCAAATAGTTTTCAAAATTAGCATCAAACATACTCACAAAAGCATTATTAATTATGCCGTTTTTATTGATAAGCATGGTTCTGTATACTTTATTAATTACCCATTTGTTTTTTAATTCATCAAAATCTGGAGCTCTTAATTCAATTGAATTGGTAAAGTTTTTATCTTTAATTTCTTTTACCCAATCGTCTTGCGAATTGTGTATGTTTACAGCAATAAATTGAATATCTGGATATTTTGATTTAAGTTCATCTACTTTTTTATGAGAATAAATAGCATGTGATTCAGCTTGTTTTGTCCAAAAGTAAATAATCGTTTTTTTAGTAATTAAGTCTTTAATTTTTACAGATTTCTTATTTATATCTAATAAATTCACATCTGGTAAACTATTGTTACATCTAAGCTTTTTAATAGTTTCAGCAGTTTTCATTACATCTGATTTCAATTTTTCATCTGTAACCATTTTAGAATATAAATTGAAAAACTTACCATTATTATCCGAACATTGATCCGACAATAAATACATGTTAGCCACGTTATTTATTACCAAATTTTTAACGTGTTTGTCTTTAATTAAAGTATCGGCAATTTGTAGCTTCTTAATGTTGTTTTCTAAACTCATGTCGTCTAAATGACCTTTACTATTAGTTAAAACAATGTTGTTTAACATACTTGTCATGTAGTTGATAAATGGAGAATAGTGCAATAAATTAGGCTGATTTACATTAATTCTATTTCTGTAAGTATAGTACGCTTTTGGTAAATTAGTTTTAATACTTTTACCTGTTTTAAATTCATGTACAATTGGATAAATCTCTTTTTTGTAGGCGTAATTTAATTCGATATTTGCTTTCGCAATTTCATCGAAATCTTCAGACCAATTAATAAATGATTTTCTTTTATTGTATAATTTTGTAGTGTTTTGATACGATGAATCAATATATTTTGAAAAGATTTTTTCTTCTTTTTCATAAACTTCAAACATATTGTTTTTCAAATTCAAATCTTTTAAAAACAATTCCATCATGAAATTATTTTTTTCATCACCTCTTCCACAAAACATCAAAGTATTGTCGAAATCATTGCTATTCAAACGAACCATAATACTATCGTTCTTATCAAAAAACACATACTGATACTCAGCTTCATCCTTAAAAGTATATAAGCCAGGTGTTAAGGAATCAAATTTATGGAAAAATCGATTGTCTTTATCTAAATAAAAAGTATCGATAACTTTGTCATTTTTCATAAAAACAACAAAATTACTTTTTGGATTTTCAATTTCACCACCAAAATAGGCCACATGATTGCCGCCAATGATGCCATCTTTACATGAAGTCATCGATGTCAGTAGAACTGAAAATAATATAAAATTAATATAAGAGTATTTTTTTAGCATAGGGGCATTTTTATTAACGTAACAAATATATTTGTTTAAAAATAGTAATCGTGTTAATATGACGTTAAAAATGCTTAACAGAATTATAAAAATAAAAACTGTGAAAACTCGCACATTTTTGTTAATTTTGCCGCAAATTAAAACAAAAAATACATGCTTACAATTTCTAATTTATCGGTACAATTTGGTAAAAGAATTTTATTCGACGAAGTAAATACGACATTCACACAAGGAAACTGTTACGGAATTATTGGTGCTAATGGTGCCGGAAAATCAACTTTCTTAAAAATAATTGCCGGTGAAATGGATCCTACTGCGGGTAGAGTAATTTTAGAGCCAGGTAAACGTATGTCAGTTTTAAACCAAAATCACAACATGTTTGATGAATATACGGTTTTAGATACGGTATTGATTGGAAATAAAACATTACACGCTGTAAAATCGGAAATGGATGCTTTGTATGCAGATTACGATGATAAAAATGCAGATAGAATTGGTGAGTTACAGTTGAAATTTGATGAAATGAATGGTTGGAATGCCGAAAGTGATGCCGCTTCATTATTATCAAATTTAGAAATTGGTGCCGAACATCATTATACTGCGATGGGCGAATTAGAAGGAAAATTAAAAGTTCGTGTGTTATTAGCGCAAGCTTTATTCGGTAATCCAGATGTGTTGATTATGGATGAGCCTACCAACGACTTAGATTTTGAAACAATTGGTTGGTTAGAAAACTTCTTAGCAAATTACGAAAATACAGTTTTAGTAGTATCTCATGACCGTCACTTTTTAGATGCGGTTTGTACACATATTTCAGATATTGACTTTGCAAAAATTACACACTATTCTGGAAACTATACATTCTGGTACGAAAGTAGTCAGTTAGCAGCTCGTCAGAAAGCACAACAAAACAAAAAAGCAGAAGAGAAAAAGGCAGAATTAGAAGAATTTATTCGTCGTTTTAGTGCCAATGTTGCCAAATCAAAACAAGCAACTTCTCGTAAGAAAATGATTGAAAAATTAAACTTAGATG
>JAZKHI010000048.1:0-7152 GCA_040385445.1 Bacteroidota bacterium
GAATTAAAATCTGCATCAAAAATAAATAATTCAAATTTAATTTGGTAATTTAAATTCAACTATATACATTTGTCCCATATGAAATCGCAATAAAGAATAAGTTTGCATTAGCAAACACAAATTAAAAAAATGCGATACCATATTTGACCGATAAAAAATAAGGTTTACAAATATGAAAAACAGAATTCAAAATACTTGGTGGTGGAATTACTTACAACTTACGTCGTGAGCAAATCCTCTATTGTATTAAAAATATACATTTAAAAAAGGCTTGTCATTCACGACAAGCCTTTTTTTATTTCCTAAACTGAACTTAATAGAATGAAAACATATACATTACATACCAAATCTAAAAAACTTCTGGCTGATACATTTACGCCAGTTAGTGTTTATTTAAAAATTAGAGATAAATTTCCGAATAGTTTATTATTAGAAAGTTCTGATTATCATGCCAATGACAATAGTTTCTCTTTTATTTGCTTCAATCCGATTGCGAATTTTAGTGTAGAAAATAATGTAATTACGAAGCAATATCCAGATCATTCAATTGTAAAAACAGAAGTTCAAAATAAAAATGTGATTGATGAATTATCACAGTTTTCTAAGCAATTTGAAACAGAATCTGAATCGTTCAAGTTTATCAATAACGGACTTTTTGGGTATATTTCTTACGATGCGATTCAATATTTCGAAAAAATAAACATTAAAGAAAAGTCTCAAGAAAACGAAATTCCTTTAATTCAATATGCTGTTTATCAAAATATTATTGCAATAAATCATTTTAATAACGAAGCGTATATTTTTTGTCATTCTATTGATAATGAAAACAATATTGCTGAAATCGAACAATTATTACAGAACAAAAACTTTGCTTCGTTTAGTTTTAAAAAGGAAAATGAAGTAATTTCGAATTTAACGGATGAAGAATTCAAAAGAAACGTAACTTTAGCTAAGAAACATTGTTTGCGTGGCGATGTGTTTCAATTGGTTTTATCTCGACGATTTTCTCAAGAGTTTAAAGGCGATGAATTCAATGTTTACAGAGCTTTACGAAGTATAAATCCGTCTCCTTACTTGTTTTATTTTGATTATGGAAATTATAAAATTTTCGGATCTTCACCAGAAGCACAAATTGTAATTAAAGATAATGTAGCGGAAATTCATCCGATTGCTGGAACTTTTAAACGAACTGGAAATGACGAAGAAGATGCACAATTAGCGAAAAAACTAACAGAAGATGCTAAAGAAAATAGTGAACACGTGATGTTAGTGGATTTAGCTAGAAACGATTTGAGTAGAAATTGCAATGAAGTACAAGTCGAAAAATATAAAGAAGTTCAGTTTTTTTCACACGTAATTCATTTGGTTTCAAAAGTGACCGGAAAATTAAAAGACAATAATAATTTCATGAATTTAGTTGCCAATACCTTTCCTGCTGGAACTTTAACTGGAGCACCAAAAGTTAAAGCGATGGAATTAATTGAAGAAATTGAACAAACGAACAGAAGTTTTTACGGCGGTGCGATTGGTTTTATGGATTTTAAAGGAAATTTCAATCACGCGATTATGATTCGTTCTTTTTTAAGTAAAAATCATAAATTGTACTTTCAAGCTGGCGCCGGAATTGTAGAAAGTTCAACAGAAGAAAGTGAAACACAAGAAGTATATAACAAATTAAGTGCTTTGCAAAAAGCATTAGATTTAGCAGAAAACATTTAAGAAAGTTTCAAATAACCTGAAACTTGAAACCTTAAACTTGAAACAAAAAACATGAAAATAGCAGTTATAGATAATTACGATAGTTTTACATACAATTTAGTTCACTATTTAGACGATTTAGGAGCAGAAGTGACTGTTTTTAGAAACGATGAATTTGAATTGAAAGAATTAGAACCTTTTGAAAAAATACTATTATCACCAGGTCCAGGAATTCCTGATGAAGCGGGTTTACTAAAAGAGGTCATTAAAACCTATTCAAAAACGAAAAGCATTTTTGGTGTGTGCTTAGGTTTACAAGCTATTGGCGAAGTTTTCGGCGGAACACTTACCAATTTAGAAAAAGTATATCACGGCGTAGCTACCAAAGTTTCAAAAATTGAGGATGATTTCATTTTCAACGATTTACCCAATGAAATGGAAGTGGGGCGTTATCATTCTTGGGTAATTTCAAACGAAAATTTCCCACAAAACTTAATCATTACTTCTACAGATGAAAATGGACAAATCATGTCATTAAAACATAGTGTTTATGATGTTCGAGGTGTGCAATATCATCCAGAAAGTGTCCTAACTCCAAACGGGAAAAAAATATTAGAGAATTGGCTTAGCCACTAGTAATCAATAATATATAAGCTAAAATAATTTACTTTACGAATTGATATTCAGTGAAGTACAGCCCAAATTATATCCATTCTTAAAATTTCAACATCATGAAAAATATAATAAACAGATTAATCAATCACGAGATTCTTTCTAAACAAGAAGCCAAATCGACTTTAATTGAAATATCCAGTGGAAATTGTAATTCACATCAAATTGCAGCTTTTTTAACCGTTTATATGATGCGAAACATTACAATTGAAGAACTTTCAGGTTTCCGTGAAGCTTTGCTAGAATTATGTATTCCAGTTGATTTTTCAGCCTACAACACCATCGATTTATGTGGAACTGGTGGAGATGGAAAAGATACTTTTAATATTTCCACTTTATCATCTTTTATTGTCGCTGGAGCCGGTTATAAGGTTGCAAAGCATGGAAATTACGGAGTTTCTTCCATTTCTGGTTCGAGTAATGTTATGGAACAAATGGGTGTGAAATTTTCGAATGAACAAGAATTTCTAACAAAATGTATGGAGGAAGCAAATATTGCGATTTTACACGCGCCATTATTTCATCCAGCTATGAAAAATGTAGGACCAATTAGAAAAGAATTAGGTGTAAAAACGTTCTTCAATATGTTGGGGCCAATGGTAAATCCGTCCTTTCCGAAGTTTCAAATGGTGGGTGTTTTTAGTTTAGAATTAGCCAGAATGTATGCGTATTTGTATCAAAAAACAGAAACAAAATATGCTATTCTTCACGGATTAGAAGGTTTTGACGAAGTTTCGTTAACTGATAATGTAAAAATTATTACCAATTCAACTGAAACGATTAATTCGCCTGCAGATTTTCTTTTTGATAAAATTCAATTGACTGATATTAAAGGAGGAAATACGATTGAAGAATCGGCAAAAATATTTCATAAAGTATTGAGTGGTGAAGGTTCTGACGCACAAAATAATGTGGTTTTGGTGAATTCGGCTTTAGCGATTCAAACCATTTCAGACTTAAGTTATTCGGATTCTTTGGAAAAAGCAAAAGACAGTTTGTTCAGTAAAAACGCACTTCAAAAATTAAACACATTAATCAAACTAAGCAACTCATGAATATTTTAGATAAAATCATAGCAGATAAAAGGCGAGAAGTGGAATTGAAAAAATCAATTATTCCCGTTTCACAATTAGAAAATTCAGTTTTATTTAATTCTAGAACGAATTCATTGAGCAAATTATTACAGAATTCTTCATCTGGAATTATAGCAGAACACAAACGAAAATCGCCATCAAAACAAACTATAAACTCATCGTTTACGGTGGAAGAAGTGGTGAAAGGCTACCAAAATGCAGGTGTTTGCGGGATTTCAGTATTAACAGACATGAAATATTTTGGTGGAAGTTTAGAAGATTTAGTATTAGCTCGAGCATCAGTTACGATTCCATTATTGAGAAAAGAATTTATCATTAGCGAATACCAATTATTAGAAGCGAAAGCAAATGGAGCTGATGTAATTTTACTAATTGCAGCTGTTTTAACTCGACAAGAAATAAAGTATTTATCGGAATTCGCACAATCTTTAGGTTTAGAAGTTTTATTAGAAGTTCATAACGAAGAAGAATTATACAAAGCGATTATGCCAAGTTTAAATATGATTGGTGTAAACAACAGAAATTTAAAGACTTTTGAAGTCAGTTTAAATTATAGTAAAGAGTTGGCGAGTTTTATTCCGAACGATTTTGTAAAAGTATCAGAAAGCGGAATTTCTAATATTTCTGACATTAAAGAGCTACAACCATATGGATATCAAGGGTTTTTAATTGGTGAAAACTTTATGAAAACAGACGATGCAGGTTTAGCAGCAAGAGAATTTATTAAGCAATTACAATAAAAATGATAACAACACAGATTAGAGAAATTTTTAAAATTTATATAATTTTTCCAATCTGCGTTCAAAAAAAATTAAGAAATGAAAATTAAACTAAAAATATGCGGTATGAAATTTCCAGATAACATTCAGGAAATAGGCAAACTAGAACCTGATTTTTTAGGATTTATTTTCTATGAAAATTCTGTTCGAAATTATACAGAAAATACAATCGTTTCTATTCCTAATTCGGTTAATAAAGTTGGTGTTTTCGTAAATGAAAGACAAGAAAAAATTATTAAAACGATTCAAAAATATGATTTAAATATCATTCAATTACATGGTAAAGAAACTGAAAGTTATTGTTTAGAATTAATAAACCAACTTAATCACAATCAATTGAATACAAAAATTATTAAAGCTTTTTCAGTTGATGATTATTTTGATTTTTCTATACTTATTAAATATCAAATGGTTGATTATTTTTTATTCGATACGAAGGGAAAATTACCTGGCGGAAATGGCACTAAATTTAATTGGAAAATTCTAGGTAACTATCATTTGGAAAAACCTTATTTCTTGAGTGGTGGAATTGGTTTAGATGATATTGAAAGCATACGAGAATTTTTACAAACATCTGCTTCAAAATATTGTTTTGCTTTAGATGTGAACAGTCAATTTGAAATTGAAGCTGGATTAAAAAATAAAGAAAATTTACAACAATTTAAAACACAATTATATGAGTCAGTTTAAAGTTTCAGAAAAAGGATTTTACGGAAAATTTGGTGGTGCATTTATTCCAGAAATGTTATATCCAAATGTAGAAGAATTGCGTACTCAATATCTTTCAATCATAGCAGAACCAAGCTTTCAAGAAGAATACATATATTTATTAGAGCAATATGTAGGCCGACCAACACCTTTATATTTCGCCAAACGATTATCGGAAAAATACAACACAAAAATTTACTTAAAAAGAGAAGATTTATGTCATACTGGCGCGCATAAAGTGAACAACACAATAGGACAAATTATTTTAGCCAAACGTTTAGGAAAAACTCGAATTATTGCTGAAACAGGAGCAGGGCAACATGGCGTAGCGACTGCGACAGTTTGTGCCTTAATGGGTTTAAAATGCATTGTTTATATGGGTGAAATTGATATTGAACGTCAAGCACCAAATGTGGCGCGTATGAAAATGCTTGGAGCTGAAGTTCGTCCAGCAACTTCGGGTTCAAAAACCTTGAAAGATGCCACAAATGAAGCTATTCGCGATTGGATTAACAATCCAACTGATACTTTTTATATCATTGGTTCTGTAGTTGGTCCGCATCCTTATCCAGACATGGTAGCAAAATTTCAGAGTATTATTTCAAAAGAAATTAAAATCCAATTAGAGACCCAAGAAGGCACAAAATATCCCAATTATGTGATTGCTTGTGTTGGCGGCGGAAGCAATGCTGCTGGTGCTTTTTATGAATTTTTAGATGATAAACAAGTTGGTTTAATTGCTGTTGAAGCAGCTGGCCATGGAGTAGATTCTGGAGAAAGTGCTGCGACATCAGTTTTGGGAAAAATCGGAATTATTCACGGAAGTCGGACTTTATTAATGCAAACAGAAGACGGACAAATTACAGAACCATATTCTATTTCTGCTGGTTTAGATTATCCTGGAGTTGGACCACTTCACGCTCATTTAAATGATGTTGGTCGTGCTGAATTTATTGCCATAACTGATGATGACGCGATGAAATCAGGATTAGAAATTTCTAAATTAGAAGGCATAATTCCAGCAATAGAAACCGCACATGCTTTTGCTGTTTTAGATAAAAAACAATTCAAACCAACTGATATTGTGGTGATTAATTTATCTGGTCGTGGCGATAAGGATTTGAACACATATATTAATTATTTTAATTTCTAGAAAACATGAATAGAATAAATCAAAAATTAAAAGAAAATAAAAAACTGCTATCTATTTATTTTACAGCAGGATATCCGAATTTAAACGATACGGTTTCTATCATTCAAGAATTAGAAAAAAACGGCGTTGATATGATAGAAATTGGCTTGCCTTTTTCTGACCCTTTAGCAGATGGACCAACCATTCAGGAGAGTTCAACACAAGCGATTGAAAACGGAATGACGAGTCAGTTACTTTTTGAACAATTAAAAGATATTCGAAAAACAGTGCAAATTCCTTTGATTATTATGGGATATTTTAATCCGATAATGCAATTTGGCGTGGAAAAATTCTGCGAAAAATGTAATGAAATTGGTATTGACGGCTTAATTATTCCTGATTTACCTTTAGAAGAATATCTTTCTGAATATCAATCTATTTTTGAGAAATATAACTTGAAGAATGTCTTTTTAATTACACCACAAACTTCAAATGAGCGAATTATAGAAATTGATTCCGTTTCAGAAAGTTTTATTTATATGGTAAGTTCTGCAGCAGTTACAGGTAGTCAAACTGGTTTCGGAAACGAACAAATGAATTATTTTGAACGTATTTCGAATCTAAATTTAAGCAACCCACAAATTATTGGTTTTGGAATTAATAATAATGAAACATTCGAACAAGCCACTTTACATCAAAAAGGTGCTATAATTGGAAGTGCTTTTATAAAATTTATTACAAATAATTCAATTGATAGAATAGGTGAGTTTGTAGAGAAAATTAGAAACTAAAAACATTTAATTAATATTTAGATAATAATTTAGACTGATTTCTAATCAAAATGAATCAAATTAATAATGTTTTGTAAAGATAATCATATGAAATTTTACATTTTTTTGTTTTTAGAATGATACTATTTTAATGTTCGACAATCAATTTTGTAGCAATTAAAAAACTACAAAACTATGTCGAAAAATTATCTAACAAAAAATCAATTACTACTTTGTTTAGTAATGTTAACGTCTTTTTCTTGGGGACAAAATTTAGTTCATTATTGGAACTTTAATAA